>CAYYAT010000046.1:0-9075 GCA_964469595.1 uncultured Thermomonas sp. | reverse complement strand
CGATCGCCACCCCCGACGCGATCCAGTTCGCCCCGTCCCTGCCCAAGACCCGCAGCGGCAAGATCATGCGCCGCATCCTGCGCAAGATCGCCGAGAACGCCCCCGAGCAGCTGGGCGACACCAGCACCCTGGCCGACCCGTCGGTGGTGGATGCGCTGGTGCGCGCCCGCCCGGCTTAGAACCCGTAGCGCAAAAAGCCGCCGTCCACCGCGATGCATTCGCCGGTGATGTAGCTGGCCGCCGGCAGGCACAGGAAGGCCACCGCCGCCGCCACTTCCTCGGGTTCGCCAATGCGCCCCAGCGGGGTGCGCAGCAGCACCTCGTCCAGGTAGTCGGGATCGGCCAGCTTGCCGCTGGTGCGGCGGGTGCGGATGTACCACGGCGCCACCGCGTTCACCCGGATGCCGTCCTCGGCCCACTCGACCGCGAGGTTCTTCGTCATCTGGTGCAGCGCCGCCTTGCTCATGCCGTAGGGCGCGCCGCTGCGCACGTGGGTGAGGCCGGACACGCTGCCGATGTTCACGATGCTCGATGCCGCATGCTTGGACAGCAGCGGGTGCGCCAGCCGGCACAGCTCGAACGCGGAGAACAGGTTGGTCTCGAAGATCCCGCGCCACTGGTCCTCGCCGTAGTCCAGCGTGGGCCGGGTGAGGTTGCCGCCGGCGTTGTTGACCAGCAGGTGCAACCCGCCCTGGTCGGCGGCCCAGTCGATGATCTCGGCGCGCTGTTCGTCGTCGCTGACGTCGGCCGGCAGCGCCAGCACCGCGTCTTCCGGGCCGGGGAATTCCTCTTCCAGTTCCGCGCGCGCCTGCTCCAGCAGGTCGGGATCGCGCGCCACCATCAGCACCTGCGCGCCCAGGCCCAGCAGTTCGCGGCAGATGGCCAGGCCGATGCCGGCGCTGGCGCCGGTCACCAGCGCGCGTTGCCCGTGCAGGGTCCAGCGAGGCGAATGCATCGATGCTCTCCGTTGCGACGACCGGCGTAGGATAGGCCAAGCCCGCCGCCGGAGACCGCCATGTCGCGCGCCCTGTCGCTGCTGTTCGTCCTCGCCGCCCTGCTGGCGGCCTGTTCGGAACCGACCCCGCCCGATCCGGAGCGCCCGCCGGTGCCGAAGGCGGCGGCCGCGCCGGCCTCCCCGATCACCGCCACCGCCAACGCCTACAAGGACGCCGCGCGCGACGCGGTGGACACGACCCAGGCGCAGGCCGCGGAACAGGCGCGCGCCGCGGAGCAGGCGACGCAATAAGGCCGCCCACCGCCCGCCCGGCGGCTCAGCGCGGTTCGCAGAAGCAGTAGGCCAGCGCCGTCACCCGCGCCGGGCCGCGGCGTTCCAGCGCGGTCTGCACGAAGCGCAGCGGTGCGGCCTGCTGCAGGGCGTGCAGGCGGCTGGCCAGCAGCAGGTCGCCGGCGCCGCTGGTGCGCAGCAGGGCCAGCCCGGCACGGCTCTGCATCAGGTCGCCCAGCCAGTCCGAGAACGAGGTCGCACTCGGCTCCACGTAGCGCACCTGCCAGCGTTCGCGCGCGCCCAGCTTGGCGCGCGCGGCGGCATCGGCGATGGCCTCGTCGAGCCCGCCGAAGGCGTCCACCAGCCCGCGCTCCTTGGCCTGCGCGCCGCTCCACACCCGGCCCTGCGCGACCGCGTCGATCTGCTCGACGCTCTTGCCGCGGGCCTTGGCCACCTTGCCGGTGAAGTCGCGGTAGCCCTTGTCGATCACCGCCTGCACGGTGGCGGCCACGCCCGGGTCGAGCGGGCGGGTGATGTCGAACGCGCCGGCGTAGCGCGCGGTGCCGACGCCGTCGGTGTGCACGCCGATCTTGCCAAGCGTGCGGTCGATGGTGGGGAACAGGCCGAAGATGCCGATCGAGCCGGTGATGGTGGAGGGATCGGCGTAGATGCGGTCGGCGTCCATGCTGATCCAGTAGCCGCCGGAGGCGGCCACGTCGCCCATCGATACCACCACCGGCTTGCCCGTGTCCTTCAGCGCGGCCACTTCGCGGCGGATCTGCTCGGAGGCGAACACCTCCCCGCCGGGCGAGCTGACCCGCAGCACCACCGCCTTCACGTCGTCGTCGTCGCGCGCCTGTCGCAGCAGGGCCGAGGTGGAATCGCCGCCGATCTTGCCGGGCGGCAGGTTGCCGCCGGCGATCTCGCCCTCGGCCACCACCACCGCCACCTGTGGGCGGCTGTCGGCCTGCGGCAGCGCGCCGTCGAGGTGCTGCAGGTAGGTGTCCAGCCCGACCTGGCGGAAGCCGCCGTCGGCGTCGGCATCGGCCACTCCGCGTTCCGCCAGCAGGTCATCCACTTCGTCGCGGGTCTTCAGCGCGGTCACCAGCTTCTGCTGCAGGGCCAGCTGCGCCAGGTCGCCGCGGGCGGCCACCACCTGTTCCGGCAGGGTGTCGGCATAGCGCTGCAGCAGCGCCGGGTCCAGCCCGCGCGCGCGGCCGATGTCGGCCAGCAGGCGCCGCCACACGTCGCCCATCCAGTACAGGTCGGCTTCCTTGGCGGCCGGCGAGGCAGCATCCAGGATGTAAGGCTCGGCGGCCGATTTGTAGGTACCGACCTTGAACAGGTGCATGTCCACGCCCAGCTTGTCCTGCAGCGCCTCGCGGTAGTACTGGCGGTACGAGGCCAGGCCGTCCAGCACCACCCCGCTGGATGACATCGGGTCGAGGTAGATTTCATTAGCCTGCGCGGCCAGCAGGTACTGGCCCTGCGAATAGCCGTCACCGTAGGCGATGACCTGCTTGCCGGCGGCGCGGATCGCGGCCAGCTTGGCGGCGATGGCGTGCAGCGAGGCGAACCCGGACGGCTGCAGCTCGTCCAGCGACACCGCCACCCGCTCGATCCGCGCATCGGTGCGCGCGGCATCCAGCGCGCGCAGCGCGTCGCGCAGGCGCACCTCGCGGCAGTCGTTGCTGCGGGTGGCGCGCGCCAGCCCGCGGCTGAAGGCATCGCAGCTGTACTGCTCCACCAACCGCCCCTGCGGCGCGAACACCAGGGTGGTGCGCGACTGCAGCGGCGCCAGCCGGCCGCTGCCCAGCATCGCCAGCAGCAAGACCAGCGCGACCAGCAGGAACAGTAGGTTCAGCACCAGCCGGCGGGTGAAATCGAGGGCCTGCCAGCTGCCGACGATCAGGCGGGCGATGGGGCCGCGGCGGCGCGGGTCGTTCATGGCATTGCTCCGTGGGGGGACGTGCCGCGCGCGCGGCATGGAAAGGGATGCTAGCGGGGCGGGCGCGGGGAATCATCCGGCATCGGTCACCCTGACCGACGGCGCAGGCGGGGGAATGGGGATGCGCTGGCTGCTGCGCAGGAAGCGCCGCAGCAGCAGCACGGCGGCCACGCTCAGGCCGGCGGTCAGGCCCAGCCACATGCCGGGTGCGCCCCAGCCCAGCGCCAGCCCCAGCCCGGCGCCCACCGGCATGCCGATGCCCCAGTACGCCAGCGCCGCCAGCCACATCGGCACGCGGGTGTCCTTGAGGCCGCGCAGGGCGCCGGCCGACACCACCTGGATGCCGTCCGGGAACTGGAACAGCGCCGCGTACAGCAGCAGGCTGCCGGCCAGCGCGATCACCGCCGGGTCGGTGGTGTACAGGCCGGCGATGGCCTGGTGGCCCAGCAGCATCAGCAGCGCCGAGCAGGCCTGGGTGGCCAGCGCCAGCGCGAACCCGGCGAACGCGGCGCGGCGCACGCCCTCGCGGTCGCCGCGGCCGAGCGCATGACCCACCCGCACGGTGGTGGCCTCGGCCAGGCCGAACGGGACCATGAAGCATAGCGACGCCACGTTCAGCGCGATCTGGTGCGCGGCCGCCGGCACTTCGCCCAGGCGCCCGATTAGCAGCGCGGTGGCCGCGAACAGCCCGCCCTCCATGGTCACCGTCACCCCGATCGGCAGCCCGGTGCGCAGCAGGCCGGCGATCACCGCCCAGCGCGGTGGCTCCCAGTGCGCGAACAGGGCGAGGTCGGCGAACCGGCGCGCGCGCCGCAGGTATAGCGCCAGCGCCAGCGCCTGCAGCCAGAACATCAGCGCCGAGGCCACCCCGACCCCGGCCGCGCCCAGCGCCGGCAGTCCCAGCAGGCCGTTGGTCAGCACGTAGCCCACCGGCGCCAGCAGCAGCAGGCCGCCGAACCCCACCGCCATGGTCGGCATCGACCAGTGCAGGCCATCGCTGAGGTAGCGCATGGCCAGGTACAGGGTGAAGCCGGGGATGCCCCAGCGGATCGCGTGCAGGAAGGCGGTCGCGCCGGGCACGATGTCGGGCGCGATCCCCATCGGTCGCAGCGCCAGCGGCAGCAGCGAGATCAGCGCGAACAGCAGCACCCCCAGCATCGCCGCCAGCCACAGCGCCTGTCGGAACAGCGGGCCGATCTCCGCGCGGCGGCCGCCGCCGTCCAGCTGCGATACCGACGGCGGCAGCGCCATCAAGGTGCCCATCGGCGCCAGCATCGGCAGCCAGAACAGGGCCGCGCCCACCGCCACCGCGGCCAGGGTGGCGGTGCCGTGGTGGCCGGCGACCACGGTGTCGATCAGGCCCACCAGCCCGTGCGAAAGATGCCCGGCCGCCAGCGGCGCGGCCAGGCGCGCGGTCAGGGCCGCATCGTGGCGGAGGCGGGAGAACGTGGAGGACATGGGGGGCGAAGTCTGGCGGTGCGCACTGGCGCGCGTGCCGCGCGGCCTGCCATTCTACCGGCATGACCGCCCCTGCCGATCCCGCGCCCGCCGCGGCGCCCGCGCCGCCGTCCTGCCGCAACTGCGGGGTCGCCCTGCTCGGCCCGCACTGCCATGCCTGCGGGCAGCCGGTGAAGGGCCTGATGCGGCCGCTGGGCAGCGTGTTCGGCGACCTGCTCGACAGCGTGTTCGACTTCGATGCGCGCATCCTGCGCACCCTGCGCCCGCTGTTCGCCCGTCCCGGCTTCCTCACCCTGGAATACCTGGCCGGGCGCCAGGTGCGCTACGTCACCCCGTTCCGGCTGTTCTTCTTCCTCGCGGTGCTGGCGTTTTTCGTCGCCCGCCTGACCGTGCAGGTCGATGCCAACGTCAACCTGGGCGAAGGCAACGGCGCCATCGCCACGGCGCCCACCGTGGAGGCGGTGGTGCGCGAGCGCGACGCGCGCCTCAAGCAGATGGACGAGGCGAAGCGGGCGATGGCGGGCACCCCGGGCGCCGCCGGTATCGCGGGTATCGAGATCGGGCAGCAGGCGATCCGCGACGCCGCCGACACGCGCATCCGCGAACTGCAGGCACAGGGCGCGAGCGCTGCTCCGCCGGCGCCCCCCGCGCCTCCTGTCCCCCGCGATGGCGGCCTGGTGATCAACGGCCAGGCCTGGGATGCCGACAGCCACCCCATCGCGATCGGCTGGCAGCCGGGGTTCGCCAAACACTGGCTCAATACCCAGGCCCGGCACGCCAGCGACAACATCGCGCGCCTCAAGCAGGATCCCGGCGCGTTCAAGGACGCGGTGCTCGGTGCCATCCCGTCCACCCTGTTCGTGCTGGTGCCGGTGTTCGCGCTGCTGCTGAAGCTGGCCTACCTGTTCCAGCGTCGGCTGTACATGGAGCACCTGATCGTGGCGCTGCACAGCCACGCCTTCCTCTGCCTGTCGCTGCTGCTGATCCTGCTGGCGCACGTCCCGGCCGAGACCTTCGCGCCCGAGGGCACCCGGCTCAACGGCGTGTTCGACTGGATCGAAGGCCTGCTGCTGCTGTGGATGCCGGTGTACCTGCTGCTGATGCAGAAGCGGGTATACGCGCAGGGCTGGCCGATGACGCTGCTGAAGTTCGGCGTGCTGGGCGGCGTGTACTCGCTGCTGCTGGCCTGTGCCGTCACCGCCGCGGCGATGATCGGGCTGGTGTCGATGTAGGCCGCGCCGGCATTGCAAACGCAGCGGGGCGACTAGATAGGGCCGCCCCGCCGGTCAGTATTGCCTGGGAGGGAGGCTTACAGGTCGAAGCCGAAGCCCGCGCCGGCCGAGGATTCGCCGTTCCCACCGAAGCTGACGCCGGCCGAGAACGAGCCGCGGTCGCCGATGCGCTTGCCGTAGCCGATCGACACCGCGCCCTGCCCGCCCTGCGCGCCCACGCCGATCGCCACCCGTCCGCGCGGGCCGTTGCCGATCGCCGCGTTCACCGCCATCTGGGTCATCGCCGTGCCCATCGCGCCGATCCGGTCGATGCGGCGGTCGGTCTGCGCGAAGCGGCGGTCAGTCTGCTGCTGGAACTGGGTGAAGCTGTCGTTCCAGGCGGCGAACTTGGCATCGGTATAGGCCTTGGAGGCCGCCAGCGTCTGTGCCGAGGAGGTATCGGTATAGCTCTTGGCGGAGGCCAGGGTGGCCGCATCGCCGGCCACCATGTCGGTGCGGATCGCCGCTTCGCGGGCATCGGTATAGGCATTGGCGGTGCCCACCGCGTTGTTGGCCGCGGTCAGCGCCGTGTCTGCGGTGGCCTGCGCATTGTTCGCCGCAGTGAGTGCGGTGTTGGCGGTGGACTGGGCCGTGTTGGCCGCGGTCAGGGCCGTGTCCGCGGTGGCCTGCGCATTGTTGGCCGCGGTCAGCGCGGTGTTGGCGGTGGCCTGTGCCGCGTCGGCGGAGGCCTGGGCGTTGTTGGCGGCGGTCAGCGCGGTGTCGGCCGTGGACTGCGCATTGCTAGCGGCGGTGGCGGCGCCGTCCGCGGTGGCCTGCGCGGTACCGGCGGCGGCCAGGGCGGCGTTGGCGGTGGCCTGCGCGGTGGCGGCATTGGCGTTGGCACCGGCTACCGCGGTGTCCAGCTGGCCCTTGTTCACCGCGTCGGTAGCGGCGACGCCGTTGCCCACGTTGCCCACCACGTTGCCGCCCATGTTGATCGTGGTGTTGTTGACGATGGTGAAATTGCCGCCACCGCCACCGCCGCCGACGGTCAGCCCGAGGAAGGTTGGCGTGCTGCTGAAGCCGTAGCTGATGGTGTTGCCGCTGCGGGTGACGGTGAGGTTGCCGTTGGGGTCGTCGGCCTGGAACTCCACGGTATCGCCGCTGCCGATGGTCGCGCTGGTGGCGCCGCCGTCGGCGGTGATCGCAAAGCCCGCATAGGTGCTGATGCCGCCGACTGCGGTGGTGATGGCCGCGTTCATCTGGCCCAGGTTCACCGCGTCGGTGTCGGCGGTGCCGGCGGCGACATGGATCAGCTGGCGCTCGTTGCCGGTGCTGCCGATCGACACGCTGTAGTCGCGGTCGGCGATCGCCAGGTAGCCGAGCGCGGTGCTGCCGATGTTGAGCGCCTGCGCCTCGGTACCAAAGGCGTTGCTGTAGTTGCCGCTGGCGATGGTGAAGTTGCCGACGGCGTTGGCGGCCTGCCCGCTGGCGTTGTTGAAATTGCCGAGCGCGCTGCTGCCGAAGCCGCTGGCGGTGTTCAGGTAGCCGATCGCGTTGCTGCCGTAGCCGCTGGCGCTGTTGTAGTGGCCGAAGGCGTTGGCACCGAAGGCGCTGGCGACGTTGAGGTAGCCGAACGCGCTGCTGGCGTAGCCGCTGGCGCTATTGCCGACGCCGAAGGCGCTGGCATATGTCGCACTGGCGGTGTTGCGGCGATCACTGCTGGAGTCGAATATGCCGTTGCCGTTGGAGTCGAACCAGGTACCGACGGCCGCGCTGTTGCGCGCGCTGGTCGGGTCGCTGTCGTTGCTTCCGGCCTCGCTGTAGGTGCCGACCGCGACGCTGCTGTTGTCATAGGCCAGGTTGTCGTAGCCGAAGGCGTTGCTGAGAATGGCCAGGGCTGCATTGGACGCGCCGACGGCGCTGCTGTAGTTGCCATCGGCGACATTCTGGTATCCGAACGCGCTGCTGGCATATCCGTTTGCGCTATCGCCGTTGCCAAATGCACTGCTGTTCACGCCCTCGGCGCTGTTAAAAATTCCATAGGCATTCGCATATGCGCCGTTGACGGTGTTGATGGCACCGAACGCACTGCTGTAGGTGCCATTCACCGCATTGGAGGAACCAAATGCGTTGCTGCTGCTGCCGGTTGCAGCGTTGTAGAGGCCAAATGCATTGCCCGAGTAGCCACTGGCAACATTGTTGTTGCCATAGGCACTGCTGTTGTACTCGCTGGCGGAGTTGCGGTAGCCGAACGCATTGCTGTACGAGCCGCTGGCGGTGTTGATGCCACCAAAGGCACTACTGACCGTACCGCTGGCGACATTGATACTGCCAAATGCGCTGCTGGCGAGGTTGCTGGCGGTGTTGTAGTAGCCGTAGGCGCTGCTATAGATGCCACTGGAGATGCTTTGCCAGCCGTATGCGCTGGCGGTGGTCGTGCATGTGCTGTTCTGGCCATTGGCGCTGCCCGTGTCCTCCACTCCTTCGCTGGTTGGCGCGCCTGTGGCGTTGCCATTGCTGTCCACGCAAGGGCGGTCGGCGGCGAATACGGGGCTGGCCGCGGCCAGCACGAGCAGGGACAGGGCGATGGCCAAGGCGCGGCGGGTGAGCCGGCGGGACGAAGTGCGAGGCTGCATGATGGTCTCCCGGAGGGCGTTGATGGAAGAAAGCAGGTCCTTGCGCATCCGCATTCGCGTACCCCGGCAGGACCGTGCGCGGAACAAAGCAAACCGCGATGCGGGGCTACGTGGAAATGCAGATCCCGTGACGGCGGAGTGAGGATGGCGCGGCGGGCGCTCAGCGCTGCAGCTGCGCCTGCAACCAGACCGAGCGGCGGGCCGGTGGTTCCGCCAGCAGGGCGTGGCGCAGGGCGGCGCGGGCCTGCGGCGGGGTGGTTTGGGCCAGCCGCGCCAGGGCCTCGAGGTCGTCGCTGCTCAGCTCGCGCAGCAGCTGCAGCAGGGCCGCGCGTTCGCTGGCGTCCACGAATGCGAACAGCGGGGCGATCCGCGGCCAGTCGCGGCCCAGGCGCGGGCCGAGGTGCCAGCCGCGGTGGGCATCGAACGGCTGCTGCGCGTAGCGCGCCTGCAGCGCCTGCTGTTCGGGCGCGGGCAGGGCGTCGAAGCGGGCGGCGATCGCGCGCAGTTGCGTGCGGTCGGATTCGGGCAGGGCCTGCCAGTCGGCCCACGCGGCGCGTGCCTGCGCCCGTGCGGCCGGGGCCAGGCGTTCCCATG
>CAYYAT010000045.1:0-9164 GCA_964469595.1 uncultured Thermomonas sp. | reverse complement strand
CCGCGGCGGCAAGCCGGGCGGTGGCGGCCGTCCGGGTGGCAACGCCGGCCCGCGCGGGCCGCGTCCGGCCGGTGGCAAGCCCGGCGGCAGCCACCGCGGCCCGCGCGGCGGGAACCGCTGAGGCCATGCCTGCGGTCCTGCTCGGGCTGTGGCTGGCTGCCGCGCAAGCGACGGCCCCGGCCGATCTCGACTATATCGACGCAAAGCGCCTCGCCGATACCGACGAGGCCAGCGTGACCGGCACGGCGCATGCGGCGATGCTGGCCGCGCAGCAGTCCCTGCTGAATGCCGGGGTGGTGGAGTGCGCACTGGGCCGGCCGAAGACCGACTTCACCGCGTTCACCATCGTCATGCGCCTGGATGCCGAGGGCCGGGTGCAGCAGACCTGGCGCCAGGGCAGCTCGCCGCTGGCGATCTGCCTGCAGCGCTACGTGCGCGAGAAGACCGTGTTCGTGCCGCCGAAAGCGCCGTTCTACACCGCGCTGGACATCAGTTTCACCAAATAGCGCCGGGGCGCCCCGCGCGGGCATGGCGTCACGGATGCAACGATCCGTCGCCGCGCGATGGAATTGAACGCCTCCGCCGCCCGCCCCATCCTGCATGGCCTACCCGCCGGCCGCACGCCGCCACCGGAGCCCCGCCATGCGCAAGCAGATCCTCGAAACCACCAGCGCCCCCGGCCGCCACTGGGTCGGCAACGGCTTCCCCGTGCATGGGATGTTCGGCTACAGCGGGCCCGGCGTGGCAGCGCGCAGCCCGTTCCTGATGCTGGACTATGCGGCCCCCACCCATTTTTCGCCCACCCGCGAGCGCCGCGGCGTCGGCCAGCACCCGCACCGCGGGTTCGAGACCGTGACCATCGTGTACGCGGGCGAAGTGGAGCACCGCGACTCCGCTGGCAACGGCGGCGTGATCGGCCCGGGCGACGTGCAGTGGATGACCGCCGCCGGCGGCATCCTGCACGAGGAATTCCACTCCAGCGCGTACGCCGCGAAGGGCGGGCCGTTCGAAATGGTGCAGCTGTGGGTGAATCTGCCCGCCAAGGACAAGCTCGGGCCGGCCGGCTACCAGGGCATCCTCGACGCGCAGATCCCGGCGGTCGCGCTGGCGGATGGCGCCGGCACTGCGCGCATCATCGCCGGCGAATACGCGGGCCAGCGCGGCCCCGCGCGCACCTTCACCCCGATGAACGTGTGGGACCTGCGCCTGGCCGCCGGCAAGACGGTGGAGCTGCCGCAGCCGGAGGGCTGGACCACGCTGCTGGTGGTGCTGGACGGTACCATCCAGCTGAACGGCACGCAGGTGCTGCGCCCGGCGCAGATGGCCACGCTGTCCACCGCGGGCACCGGCGTCACGATCGAGACCAGCGGCGACGCCAAGCTGCTGCTGCTCGCCGGCGAGCCGATCGACGAGCCGGTGGTCGGCTACGGCCCGTTCGTGATGAACAGCCAGCAGGAAATCCTGCAGGCCATCGCGGATTTCAACAGCGGCCGCTTCGGCACCCTCGCCTCCTGACGCTCCACGGCCGCGCGGATTGCGGCTGCGTTGGTGCTGCTGCCCACGCCCGTCCGGGGTGAGCCTAGCGGCCCCCGGGCGGGCCCGCCGCCCCGTCCATCCTTCGACAGGCTCAGGACGAACGGGTGGATGGGCCATCGCAGGCAAACGACGGACCCGTCAAAAGGCCGCGAAGGGAGAAACCCCGCCCCGGTGTCAGCCCAGCGCGGCCAGCGCGGCGGCGTAGTCCGGCTCCTGGGTGATCTCCGGCACCAACTGCACATGGCGCACGGTGTCGTCGGCGTCCAGCACGATCACCGCGCGCGCCGCCAGGCCGGCCAGCGGGCCGTCTTCCTGCTCCACCCCGTAATCGCGCAGAAAGCCGCCCCCGCGCAGGGTGGACAGCATCACCACGTTGTCGATCCCTTCGGCACCGCAGAAACGCGCCTGCGCGAACGGCAGGTCGGCGGAGATGCACAGCACCACGGTATCGGCCAGCTTGGCCGCGTCCTGGTTGAAATGGCGCACCGAAGCCGCGCACACGCCGGTATCCACGCTCGGGAAGATGTTGAGCAGCTTGCGCTTGCCGGCGAAATCGGTGAGCGAGCGATCGGCCAGATCGGTACCGACCAGGGTGAACGCCGGCGCCTTGCGGCCGACGGCCGGGAGCTGGCCGCCGACGCGGACCGGGTTGCCTTTGAGGGTGACGCTGGACATGCGGGACTCCTGGGGATAGACGGGAGATGAAAAGCGTAGCGGCGGGCGTGTCGCCGCCGCGTGGAGGGCATCCCGGCTCAGGGCAGCAGCTCGAACCGGTCGGCATCCTGCAGCGCCGGGAAGCGCTGGCGATGCGCCAGCAGCTCGGCGGCCTGCAACGTGGTGGTGACCACCACCGGCGCCTCGCCGCATTCGCTGACCGGCTGGCCGAGGAAGTCGATCACCGCGCTGTCGCCGCTGTAGTGCAGGCCGTTGCCGTCGGTGCCGACCCGGTTCACGCCGACGACAAAGCACAGGTTCTCGATCGCGCGCGCGCGCAGCAGGGTCTTCCACGGATAGGCGCGTGCCGACGGCCAGTTGGCGACGTACAGCGCCAGATCGTAGTCGGCCTCGCCGGCGCGCGCCGGGTCGAAGCGGTTGCGCGAGAACACCGGGAAGCGCAGGTCGTAGCAGACCTGCAGCAGGATCCGCCAGCCCTTCCACTCCACCACCACGCGCTCGCGCCCGGGCGCGTAGCGCTCGTGTTCGCGGGCGAAGGTGAACAGGTGGCGCTTGTCGTAATGCACCAGCGCGCCGTCCGGAGTGGCCAGCAGCAGGCGGTTGAACACGCCCTCCGGCGTGCGGATCTGCACGCTGCCGGCGACCGCCGCATCCAGCGCCGCCGCCTGCGCGCGCATCCAGGCCACGGTCGGGCCGTCCATGCCCTCGGCGCGCGCGATCGCGTCGTTCGAGAAGCCGCTGGTGAAGGTCTCCGGCAGCACCACCAGGTCGGTCAGCCCGTGCAGCGGCGCGATCAGCGCGCCGTAGTAGGCGCGGTTGGCGTCCGGATCGTGCCAGCGGGTCTCGCCCTGGACGAGGGAGACGCGCAGGTCGGGCAGTTCGGCAGACATGGAAGACGGTCGCTCGTGGGGTGGGATGCCGGACCCGATTGTTCCACCTGCGGGCGCGGAAGGAAATCCGCGCTCAGGCCTTGGGCGGATCAGGCACGAATTTCAGCACGTTGCCGTTGATGCAGTAGCGCTTTCCGGTGGGCGGCGGGCCGTCGTCGAACACGTGCCCGAGGTGGATGCCGGAACTGCGGCTGCGCACCTCGATGCGGTGCATGCCGTGGCTGTCGTCGGCCAGGAACTGCAGCGCGCCCGGCATCGGCTCGAAGAAGCTCGGCCAGCCGCAGCTGCTGTCGAACTTGGCATCGCTGCGGAACAGCGCCGCCCCGCTCACCGGGTCGTAATAGGTGCCCGGCCGCGATTCATACAGATGCGCGCCGGTGCCCGGGCGCTCGGTGCCGTTCTCGAACGCGATCCGCTGCTGCTCGGGCGTGAGCAGGTAGAACCCCAGCCACTGCCAGAACTTCTTCGGGTCGCCGGCGTAGCCGGTGAAGCGCGCGGTTTCCTTGCCGTGCTCGAACAGGACGATGGTCGGCGTGCCCAGCAGCGGCCCGGCCAGGGTCCAGCCGGTCGGGGCCTTCTGCGCGCGGGTGCGCACGAACGGCACGTCGGCCTTCCAGGTGGAGAGCACGTCGGCCTCGAACTTCTCGCAGTACGGGCAATCCTCGGCTTCGTACACCACCAGCTGGCGGTCGGCGTGCAGGCTTGCGCCGTCCGGCGGCGGGGTGGCGCCGGCCACGGCATCCAGTCCGAACTTCACGCCGGTGCCGCCCAGCCCGCAGTAGCCATCCGGGTTCTTGACCAGGTAGTCCTGGTGGTAGTCCTCGGCGCGGTTGTAGTGGCGCACCGGCAGGATCTCGGTGGTGATCGGCCCGAACCCGGCGCGGGCGAGGTTCTTCTGGTAGATGTCGCGGCTCTGTTCGGCGACCACCTTCTGCGCCTCGCTGGTGTAATAGATCGCGCTGCGGTAGTTGCTGCCGATGTCGTTGCCCTGCCCGCCGACTTGGGTGGGGTCGTGGTTCTCCCAGAACGCGGCGAGCAGCGTCATCAGGTCGAGCTTGCGCGGGTCATAGCGCACCCGCACCACCTCGGCATGGTTGCGCGCCTGGCTGCGCCCGAGCCGGATCATGCGCTCCTCGCGCAGCACGTCCTCGTAGGTCACCTTCGGCGCATCGCCACCGGCGTAGCCCACCTCCACCGCGACCACGCCGGGCACCGCGCGCAGGCGCTTCTCCGCGCCCCAGAAGCAGCCCATGCCGAAATAGATGTCCTGCAGATGCGTGCCGTCCACCGGGGTGCCTCCGATCGTGGGTGTCATGGATGCCGTGGAAGTCGCCGGGCGCGCCTGCAGGGCCCGCCATCCGAACGCCGCCAGCGCCCCGCCCAGCAGCAGGGCCAGCAACATCGCGATGGTCTTTTCGGCCGTCATGGCAACCTCCGGGATGGGATGGGGATGGGCCGGCCGCCGCGGCAGCGGTCGGCCCGGCCGTCACAGCTTGGACAGGCGCTGCATCGCAAGGTTCATGGTGTCGTCGTTCTTGGCGAAGCACAGCCGCAGCAGGCGCTGCCCCGGCGGCGGCGCGGCATAGAACGGCGACAGCGGGATGCCGGTGACGCCGTGCTCCACCGTCAGCCAGCGCGCGAACTCCACATCCGGCAAATCGCTCACCGCCGAATAGTCGACCAGCTGGAAATAGCCGCCCGGCACCGGCAGCGGCTTGAGCCGGGTCGCGGCCAGCTGCGCGCGGAAGCGGTCGCGCTTGTCCTGGTAGAACGCGCCGAGGGATTCATAGTGCTCCGGCTCGGCCTCGATCATCTCCGCGAACGCGTGCTGGGCCGGGTTGAAGCTGCAGAACACGTTGTACTGGTGCACCTTGCGGAACTCGGCCGACAGTGCGGGCGGCGCGAGGCAGTAGCCGAGCTTCCAGCCGGTGCAGTGGTAGGTCTTGCCGAAGCTGGAAATGACGAACGCGCGCGCGCGCAGCTCCGGATACAGCAGCGCGGATTCGTGGCGGGCGCCATCGAACACGATGTGCTCATACACCTCGTCGCTGAGCAGCAGGATGTCGGTCCCGCGCAGGATGTCCTGCAGGGCCTGCATGTCGGCCGCGCTCAGCATTGCGCCCGACGGGTTGTGCGGGCTGTTGATCATCAGCATCCGCGTGCGCGGGGTGATGGCATTGCGCACCGCGTCCCAGTCGGGGGCGAAGGTCGCCGGGTCCAGCGGCACGTGTACGGCCCTGGCCCCGGCCAGGTCGATGGCCGGCTCGTAGCAGTCGTAGCAGGGGTCGAGCACGATCACGTCCTCGCCGGCGCGCACCACCGCGTGGATCGCGTTGAAGATCGCCTCGGTGGCGCCGCTGGTGACGGTGATCTCGGCGTCGGCATCGGGGCGCCAGCCATAGCAGCGTTCGGTCTTGGCCGCGATGGCCTGGCGCAGCGCGGGGATGCCAGTCATCGGCGCGTACTGGTTGTGGCCGGCCTGCATCGCGCGGCCCAGCGCGTCCACCAGGCGCGCGGGCACCGGGAAGTCGGGGAAGCCCTGGCCGAGGTTGACCGCGCCGTGCTCGGCCGCGAGCTGCGACATCACGGTGAAGATGGTGGTGCCGACGTTGGGCAGTTTGGTCTGGAGGTGCATTGCGGTGCCGGGTTTAGCAGGCATTCCAGTGTACGGAATCGTCCCGGGAACGGATGCGGACGGCATCATGCCCATCCGGCATGGGACGGGCATCCCGTAGAATCAGCGCCCAATGCCAGCGCCCGCCGCCCACGCCACTCCCCTGCTCGTTGCGCGCGGCCTCGCGTTCTCGCGCGACGAGCTGCCCGTATTCGGCCCCCTGGACTTCGCGGTGGATGCCGGCGAGGCGCTGCTGGTGCAGGGCGGCAACGGCGTCGGCAAGACCACCCTGCTGCGGGTGCTGGCCGGGCTGCTGGGCGCGGACTCCGGCGCGGTGGAGATCGCGGGCATCCCGGCGCAGCCGCAGGCGCGCGCGCGGAACATGGCCTACCTCGGCCACCTGCCCGGCCTGAAGGCCGACCTGTCGGCCTTGCGCAACCTCGACTACCTGTGCGGACTGCACGGGCGCCGCTCGGGGCTCGGGCTGGAGCAGGCGCTGGCGATCGTCGGCCTGGCCGGCTTCGAAGATGCCCCGCTGCGCACGCTGTCGGCCGGGCAGAAGAAGCGCCTGGGGCTGGCCCGGCTATGGCTGTCGCCGGCGCCGCTGTGGCTGCTGGACGAACCCTACGCCAACCTCGACCTGGACGGGATCGAACTGGTCAACCGGATGGTACAGGCCCACCTGCAGGCGGGCGGCGCGGCGCTGATCACCACCCACGGCGCCTACGCCGCGCCCCCGGTGCGCACCTCCCTGCTGGTGCTGGAAAAGCCGCTGCACGCAGGAGCGCTGGCATGATGTGGCAGGCCGCGCGCGCGCTGGTGCTGCGCGACCTGCGCCTGCTGTGGGCGCGCCGCGGCGATGCCCTGCAGCCGGCGCTGTTCGCGCTGCTGACGGTGGTGCTGTTCGCGCTCGGGCTCGGCGGCGATGCGCGCGCGCTGGCGCCGGTGGCCTCGGCGGTACTGTGGCTGGCGGTGCTGCTGGCCGGGTTGCTGGCGCTGGACAACCTGTTCCGCGGCGATGCCGAAGATGGCTCGCTGGAGCAGTGGATGCTGGCGCCGGCGCCGCTGTGGTGGCTGGTGCTGGTACGCACCCTGATGCACTGGGCCACCACCGCGCTGCCGGTGATCGTGGCGGTGCCGCTGCTGGGCGAACTGCTGCACCTGCCGCACGCGCAGCTGCCGGTGCTGCTGGCTTCGCTGCTGCTGGGCACGCCCATCCTCAGCCTGCTGGGCGCGGTGGTCGCGGCGCTGACCGTGGGCATGCGCCGCGCCGGCATCCTGCTGGCGCTGCTGGCACTGCCGCTGTACGTCCCGGTGCTGGTGTTCGGTGCCGGCGCGGTGGCGGCGCAGGCGCAGGGGCTGGATGCGGTGGGCGCGCTGCTGCTGCTGGGCGCCGGGCTGGTGCTGGCGCTGGCGCTGGCCCCTGCGACTGCCGCCGCCGCGCTGCGCATCGGCCATTCCTGATGCCCGTTCTTGAGGCGGGTCAAGTCGCGCCGGACGCCACGATAGGAAACTGCGCAGGCGGCCGCACGGCAAAGCACGCCTGGACGCCCGCGCCGGCCGCCCGGGCGCGGGCGGGCTGGTATTCTTGCGCCGCTGCCAGTCCTCGACGGAACCTGTCCAAAGACCCCTGATGCATCGCCTGATCCGCTGGTTCCACCAACTCGGCTCGCCTCCGACCTTCGACCGCTTCGCCGCGCGCTGGGCGCCGTGGGGCTATGGGTTGGGCCTGGCGGCGATCCTGGTCGGCGCCTACGGCGCGCTGTACCAGGTGCCGGCCGACTACCAGCAGGGCGACAGCTTCCGCATCCTCTACATCCACGTCCCCGCGGCGTGGATGAGCATGGCGGTATTCGCGCTGATGGCCATCTATTCCGCGATCGCGCTGGTCTGGCGGATCAAGCTGTGCGAGATCCTGGCGATGGCCTGCGCGCCCAGCGGCGCCGCCTTCACCGCGGTGACCCTGGCCACCGGCTCGATCTGGGGCAAGCCGATGTGGGGCACCTGGTGGGACTGGGACCCGCGCCTGACCACCGAGCTGATCCTGCTGTTCCTGTACCTGGGCGTGATCGGCCTGTACGCCGCGATCGACGACCGCCGCAACGCCGCGCGCGCCGCCGGCCTGCTGGCCATCGTGGGCGTCGCCCTGCTGCCGGTGATCCGCTGGTCGGTGGTGTGGTGGAACTCGCTGCACCAGGGCCAGACCATCCGCCTGTTCGGCCCCTCCAGCATGGATGCGAGCATGCTGCCGCCGCTGGTGTGGATGCTGGTCGGCACCAAGCTGTGGTTCCTCGGCTCGCTGCTGGCGCGGGCGCGCGCCGACAACCTGCGCCGCGAGGCCGGCAAGGACTGGGTGGCCAGGCTCGCCGCCACGGGACGCGCCGGATGAGCTACCGCGACTACGTCATCGCCGCCTACGCGGTGTTCGCCGTGTTCCTGCTGTGGGACGTGCTGGCCCCGGCCCTGCAGGTGCGCGCCGCGCTGCGCGCCGTGCGCCGGCGGCTGGCGCGCCAGGACGCGCGCCCCGCCCCCACCGAGCTGCAACGATGAACCCCACCCGCAAACGCCGCCTGTGGCTGGTGCTGGCACTGGTCGCCGCCGCCGGCCTCGCCACCGCCCTGATCGCACTGGCCCTGCAGCGCAACGTCGCCTACCTCTACACCCCGCACGAGGTGCTGGACGGTAGCGCCGGGCGCGAGGTGCGCGACGGTCGCGCCACCTTCCGGCTCGGCGGGATGGTGGCCGCCGGCTCGTTCCAGCGCGCGCCCGGCTCGATGGAAGCGCACTTCGCGGTGGACGACGGCGATGCCCGCCTACCGGTGGTCTATACCGGCATCCTGCCCGACCTGTTCCGCGAGAAGCAGTCGGTGATCGCCACCGGCCGCATGCGCGGCGACGTGTTCGTGGCCGAGCAGGTGCTGGCCAAGCACGACGAGACCTACATGCCCAAGGAAGTGGCCGACAAGATGGGCGCGGCGCACCGCAAGCACCAGGTGCAGGCTGCACCGGCCACGCCTGCCGGGGGCAGGCCCTGATGCTGCCCGAACTGGGGCAGGTGGCGCTGGTGCTGGCGCTGCTGGTGGCGGCGCTGCAGGCGCTGCTGCCGCTGCTGGGCGCATGGCGCGCGCAGCCGGCGCTGATGGCGGTGGCGCGGCCGGCCGCCTACATGCAGTTGCTGCTGGTGGGGCTGGCGTTCGTGCTGCTCACGCATGCGTTCGTCACCGGCGACTTCTCGGTGCGCTACGTGGCCGAGAACTCCAATTCGCTGCTGCCGCTGGTGTACCGCTACACCGCGGTCTGGGGCGCGCACGAGGGCTCGCTGCTGCTGTGGGCGCTGGTGCTGGCGCTGTGGACGGCCGCGCTGGCACGCTTCTCCACGGCGCTGCCGATGCCGGTGGTGGCGCGCGTGCTGGGCGTGCTGGGGATCGTGGCGACCGGCTTTTTGGCGT
>CAYYAT010000044.1:0-9211 GCA_964469595.1 uncultured Thermomonas sp. | reverse complement strand
GCTTCGCGCGGCATGTGAATGCTGGGGCGCCACTTCAGGCCGAAGTCCTTGCGGGCTTCATCGCTCGCGCTGCCCGACGGGCTTTCGGCGCCGTACGCGTAACGCATGGGCTTGCCGGCCGTATCCAAGTGGCCGATCCCCGTGCCTGTCAGGTCCATCCACGTTTCCCGCACCCACAGCCGGTCGCCGATCTTGCCGAATGGACAGAGAACGCGGCCGGTGCGAGAGCTAGGGTTCTGCGATGCCAGTGCGCGCGCCAGCGGCACTCCAGCAATGTCCTGCCCGAAGATGATTCCGTTCCAGCAGAAGTTGCCGCTGCCATCGATGTATGGCTGTGGCCTAATTGCTCGCCGCGTCTGCGTCTTCCGGCCGGCGAGGATGGCGCGCACCATCACGGCGTTGAACAGGATCGGACGCTCAGCCATGGCTCACCCCCTGCGGGCGGGCGGCGGTCATTGCCCGGTACGCCGGGGCCATCGTGGCGATGCTGGCGGCGATCATGTCCACGGTGATGCCGTGCGGAGCATCCGCAGACTGGATCACGATCTGCGCGGCGCGGCGGGCAAGCTCCATGTCGCCATTCTCCGGCGCCAGCACGGCAAGCGCAGCAGCGGCCAGGCGCTCCGGTGTCGGCTCCGCCGGCACCAGGACGAACCCCTCAGGGCACTCCGGCGCGGCGCGCAGGGCGGCGCAAGGGCCTGCAACAGCTGGCGCCCAATGCGTCATCGGCGCGAAATTGCGCGTGCCGTCGTCGATCCAGCGGCCGAACACCGGCTCGGCGCGTTCCGCATCCCACAGGAGGATGCGAGTTCCATCCCGCGGCGCGGTCTCGATGGGCTGCCACTCCGGCGCGGAGCGCAGCTTGGCTTCCAACTCGGCCACACACTCCAGCGCGGCAAGCCGTCCGTCGCGGTGCTCTTCTGCGATCCGCGCCAACCGGCAGGCGTCCCGCTCAGTAGCCGCATGGCGTTCGGCGAGGTCAGCCGGCGCGGCGCGCAGGCGCTGAGCCACATCCTGCGCATACGACAGGGACAGGAACCGCGCGGCGGCCTCGCGCATGCCACCCTTTGCATTCTTCTCGACGTACTGGGCAAGCTCGACGGCCTGTGCCAGTGCAATCTCTTTGTCGGACTCGCTGAGTGCCTCAACTTCAGGCGCGGCACGCAGGGAGGCAGCAGCCTCCCGCAGCAATGCGGGCAGGTCTTTCTCGCCGAGCAGGCTGTAGGCGGCCGCGTGCTGCTCCAGCCGCTGCTTCAGGTCAGCCATGGCGCACCGCCCACTTTCGGTTGTGAAGCTCTATGGCTCCCCTCTTGCGCAGTGATTGCAGCCGGCGGTCCACGATTCTGTAGCAGTCCGCTCGCTCATCGCCGAACGCGGCGACGCACGCCTCCTTAACCTTTCGATTCGGGAAGATCGCGCCAAACGTGTCGGCCCCATTTTCAATGCAGCTGACAATTGCTGCGTCGATGCTGCTGTAATCAATTGCCATTGGACACCCCAGCGCCGTGGCTGTTGGCCTGCTCGTCTGCCGCTCGGATGACACGACCGCCGGCTCCGTAGAACGTCGCGTCCAACTGCTCGGGGTGCTTCATCAGCACATCGCAATCGCAGAGCATCCCGGCCACGTTGTAGCTACAGCGGTTGTGGTGGTACTCGGGGGCGACACTTCGGGTGATTTCCCACCCTCTCGGGAAATCGACGCTCACGGCTGCACCTCGCCCTGCATCGTCAGTGCGACCGCAACGTCGCGGACCCAGATGGGCGTGCTGGACAGCGCGAAGGTCGTGCCGGTCCACGCCAGCAGCAGGGTGCGGCCGATCTCTTCGGCGATCGCGCGCGCCGCGGCCGGCGGCACGGCGTTGCCGATGCGCTCGCGCCAGGCCTGGTCGGACAGACCGTCCAGTTCGAGCTTCTCTTCCGGGTCGACCAGCGACTGTAGGGCGGCCAGCTCCAGCGTGGTGAAGGGCCGGTGCCATGTGCCGTCCAGGCTACGGATCACGCACACCAGGTTGTCGCGCTCGGCGGGCAGGCGCGGGTCGGCCACGGACCAGCGGCCGTTGTCGTGCCTGGCGGCCGCGCTCACGGCGCCGCTGTTGTCGTCCCAGGACACAACGCCGTAGTGGCCGTTGGTCAGGTAGGCGTCGCCCTGTTGGCGCTGGTTCGCAGGGCGGGGGTCGGCCACGGCGAACGCGCCCTGGCCGGTGGTGCTGCCGCTGATGACGGTTCCGGCGGCTTCGCTCCAAGCCGTGCAGGCGTACTTCCCAAAGATCTGGCCGGCGGGGCGTGGGTCCTGCACGGCGGCTGCCTTGCCGCCGGCGCTGGTCACCGTGCCGGCGTGCCTCTCCCACGGGATGATGCGGTACTGGTTGGCGTGCAGCGCCGGGCCGTGGTGGCGCGGGTCGGCGATCGAGAACGTGCCCTGGCCAGGCGACTTCACCCCAATGACTGCGCCGGCCGTGTCGCCCATGCCGAGCACGCCGTACTGCTGGTACTGCGCGGCGCCGGCGGCGGCGCGCGGGTCTGCCACGCTGAAAGCGCCGTTGCCCGGCCGGCTGGCGCCAGCGACGACGCCGCACGGTTCGTCCCACTGCCTAACGCCGAGGTGGCCGTGGTGGGCCGCAGGCACGATCAGGTAGTCGCGCAGCGTTCCGTCCTCGACGGCCAGACGGTTGAGGCTGCGCCAGTCGCTGCCGGCTTCCACGAACGCCAGGCGCACCCACGTCTTCCACTGCAGCGACGGGACGCGGTGCATCGGCCCGGCGCGCTCCACGTCGCCCGCCAGCGGCATGCGGCCCAGCACCGAGCCCACGGCCTGCAGCGGCCGCTTCACCGGTTCGTACAGGAACGGCGGCACCTTCTCGGCGTGGCGAGCCACCAGCAGGAAGCGCTTCCGGCTCTGCGCCAGTCCGCCGAGCTCGCCGCAGTCGTGCGTGGTCTCGGCCACGACGTAGCCATAGGCGCGCAGGAGCGCCCCGATCTGGTCCAGCAGGTGTCGGCCGCGCGACGCGATGCGCGGCACGTTCTCGAACAGCACCATTTCCACGGGGTCGTCCCGGTAGGCTTCCAGCATCAGCCAGATGCCGCGCAGGGTCAGGCGGTTGAGCGCCTGGTACTTCTCGGTGCGGCTCTTGCTCTCGGCCATCAGGCCCGAGAAGCCCTTGCACGGCGCGGAAAGGAACATGACGTGCGGCCGCTCGCCGCCGAAGGCACGGTGGATATCGACGGTGGTGGCCTCGCGCCAGCCGGCCGGCGGCGCGCAACCCCAGAACGCGCGGTACTGCTCGCGGTCGAACAGGTCCATCACGGTGCCCGGCACGCCAGCGATGCGGTTGAAGTCGGCAATGGCAGCGGGGTCGACGTCGATGCCGCCCAGGCAGCGGTAGACCGCCTGTGCGGTGCCGATGTCGGGTCGGGCCTGGTTGAAGCCGCGTGCGCCGGCGCCCAGGCCGGAGAACATGCCGGCGTGGCGGATCTCGAACTTAGCCATGCTCCACCTCCGCGTCGCTGGCCTGCGCGGCCAACTCGGCCAGCCGTTCACTGCGAGGACGCATGTGCTGGAAGTCCACGGTCGGGCGCGCGAGCTTGTCGATCTCGTCGCACGGCCACGGGATGTCGGTGTCGCGCGCCTGGTTCTGCCGGATGGCTTCTTCCTCGGTGTAGCGGCCGGCCTCATCGAGCCGCGTCACGTAACCTCTGCCATCCGGCCCCCACCACATCGGGCAGTTCCCGACGAAGCTGCGCGTGTCCTGGATGTAGAACATCGGCTGCGCCTCGCTGCCGCCCTTGGCGCTGTCCGTGCAGTGCGGATCGAGGGCATCCAACAGCGTCAGGACATCAGCCAGTACCAGGTCGGGATCGGTCAGATCCGCCGGGACGCGCATCTGGCCGGTTCCGCTCGTGATGCGCTCGATAGCCGAGACAACCCGAGCGCGAAGCGCAGCGAGATCGATCCCGAGCGCTGCGGTGTGGGTGGAGTGGGCGGCGCTCTCCACCTCCTCGCCCGGCGCATAGAACGGCCCCGCGATCTGGACCGTGTCCTTGAAGCGCTCGGGGTTCAATCGGCTGTCCAACTGCATGGACCAGAGGCCTTCCGCGTTCACCACCAGCGGCACCGTCCAGCCGGGCCGCTCGGTGTCGCTAGCCAGGTAGATGCCCTGGCGCTCCATCATCTGGCGAACTGCCGGGAGCAGGAGGTCGATCTCCTCTGCCCTGCCGATCAGGATCGGATTTACCCGGGGGGTCTGGGGGGAGTTGCTCATTGCGCCTGCTCCGCTTCGTAGGCCTGCCACGCGCGCTGCACGCGCTCGAACTCGCCGCGGTCCCCAGTGGGGCGGTCGGGGTGGTACTGGGCGCGCAGCCGCAGGTAGCTGCCGCGCGGGTCGGCGGGGTCGAGCACGTCGCGCCAGGATTCAGCGTGGTTCGGCAGGGCCGCGAAGCCGTTGAAGGCCCGCTCGAGGATCTCGGCGCCGCCGTGCCGCTCGATTGCCCGCATGGCGCCCAGTGTCGCGGCGACGGCCGCCAGGTTGTCGGCGACGCGGTCGTACCGGTCGATGGCCATGCAGCGCGGCGGCGCGCCGTGGCGGTCTGACCAGTAGACGGCAACGCCCGGATCGGTCGGCTCGCGCTGGTTCGAGCGTGGCCAGCCATCCAGCCGCAGTTCGAGGTTGGTGCTCACGACCAGGTCGTCGTCGTGGATGCCCATGCGGCGCAGCTCGTCGCGCACGCGCTCGATGGCCTCGGAGATGGTGATGTCGCGCTGTGGCTGCCAGCGGCCGTCACCACCTTGCTTGCCCGCCTTACGGAAGCGGGCCGTGGTGCGGTTGTAGGACTGGGTGCGCCGCCAGCCGGTCGGCCAGGCGAGGGGGAATGCGGGGATGCTCATGCCGTGTAGACCCTCCGGCAAATAGAATGTGAACGATGACGAACCCCTACCGCGAGATGACACGGGACCAGCTCTACCGGGCATGCCAAGAGCGGGCGGGGGAGTTGCTGCAGAAGCCGGGAAGGGAGCCGCCCAGGCGCACGCGCGAGGAGCGCGCCGAGCTCGCACAAGACACCGCGTACCTGCTGCTTGCGCTGGCCTTTGCCGTAGATGCGGGTACCGGCACGGCGGGCTCGCCGCGTTCCCGAATGAAGCAGCCGGGGGGCAACTTCGTAGATGCCTACATGGAGCAGGCCCATCGCCAGCAGGTGTCCGCGCGCTGGGCGGTGCTGACCGACGCTGCCGACTTGGCGCTCGGCGGGAACCTCAGCCGGATGGACCCGGTCATTGGAGATGACCCCTACAACCGCCGCTCTTACGAGAGCGATGAAGGGTTGCGGCGCGCGCTGGAGAAGCTGGCGGCCGTGTACGAGGCGGGGCAGAAGGGATAGCGTCACGCGGCACCGCCTTGGCGCGCCAGCGCGCCGGATTCGCCTTCCTGCAGCAGGTAGGCGGCGTCGATCATCCAGCCGGCTTCGCGCGCGGCGACCAGGCGCAGCTCGTTCGCGTCGAAGTCGTCCAGCTTCAGGATCCGGATGGCGCCCTCGACGTGCGCCGGCGCCAGCGGGCGGTCCAGATAGAAGAGGTCGTAGACGTGGCCGCGGCTGCAGTTCCAGGCATAGACGAGCTCCATCATCTGCCGTCCCTCCTCGCGGAGGTGCCGCTTGATGATGGCGCGCGCTGTGTCCTGGCCGCGGCGAACGCGGACACGGTGCGGAGAGACGGCGCGTCCCATGTTGGCCGGCCGGGTGCGCTTGCGAGGCATCACGGGTTCCTCCCGGGCGAGCCAACGCGGACGGCAGCGACCTGGCCGTCGACGATGTCCTCTTCCACGTGAACATCGGGGCCGCTGGCCAGATCCATGCCGATCCACGTTGCGTCGATGCCGCGCAGGCCCGCGGCGGCCATGGCCTTGAAGATTCCCGCGCAGCACTCCGCCGACTCGGCGCAGCTGTAGGGCCACCCGCCGTGCTCGACCGCGGCATCGCTGAGTGCGTCCCACGCCTCTGATTCGAAGCCGGCGATGCGCATGTCCTCGGTCGGCGGGCGGGTCAGGAGCCCCCGGAGCGCGCCGATATGCGCCTGCACGGCCTCGCCCAGCGTGCCCGGGTGCATCCAGCCCTCCGCCGTCGCGGTGACGTCGTGCAGGCGCTGGTACAGGGTGGACTGGTCGTCGATCCCGGCCTGCGCCAGTGCCGCGCGCAAGTCCTGCAGGCGGAAGCTCAGCGCCGTGCGCTGCTGCCAGCGGAGCAGCACCTCGGTGCGCAGCAGGCGCAACGCGGCGTGGAGGTCCGCCGGCGGAGCATCGGGCTGGTCGGCCAAGCGCAGCGCGCGGTCAAGCTCGGCGCTGGGCGCTTCC
Organism: uncultured Thermomonas sp.; assembly: GCA_964469595.1. GTDB lineage: Bacteria > Pseudomonadota > Gammaproteobacteria > Xanthomonadales > Xanthomonadaceae > Thermomonas. Next base: position 2,870 of record CAYYAT010000044.1, on the reverse strand, counting down.
CATTCGATCGCGTTCATATCAGCCACGGCGGTGCATCCCCCTGCGGAAATACTCGCGGTGGTCGACCTTCCGGCCGCGCACGAGGAAGCCCCAGCGGCGGTCAGCCGGTGGCAGGGTCAGCACCAGCGTCCAGGTGCCCGCGGCCAGCTGCTGGTCGTCGAGGGTGAGGCGGTGCCACGCAGCAGCGCGGCGGAACAGGAACCTGCCGGCGCCGTACCAGGTCGACGTGTAGGGCTGCTCGGCGATGGCCGAGGGCACGGCATCTGCCACCTCCGGCACCGCGCCGGTGTAGGGCCGGTCCTCCCGGTAGCCGCCGCGTAGGATCAGGGAGAAGAAGCTCCACGGGTGGTCGTGGAAGTCGCGGCCGGCGTCGCTGCTGCGGATGTGATGCACGCGCAGGGCGATCCACGGGCGCGTCTGGCCGCGGTCGTCGGTTCCGGCATGGCCCAGGCGCAGCAGCCAGAACCGGTCCATATAGGGCGTGCCGTCGGCGTTGGCCAGGTGGAAGTAGGGCGTGCGCTGAGCGCGGTTGATGATCCAGGTAGCGAAGCGCTCCAGCAGCCGGTCGCGCAGCGGCTGGGCGGAGGAGCGCTTAGCCATGCGGCACCTCCGCATCGCCGGCCTGCGCCTGCATGGCAGCGTCGATGGCAGCGCGCAGGTTCACCCCCGTGTGGAGGATGTAACCGTCTTCGCCGAACTCGTCGCGGTGCGAGAGACGGATCATTCCCGAGTCCAGGCGGGCGGTGTCGCTGCCGTCCTTGGGGCTGTCCAGCATCGGCAGCCAGCCAACCGGGGTGCCCTTGCCCTCGGTGAAGTGGTCGTGCTCCCAGCACCAGCCGGCGATCTGCCAACCGGTCCTTTCATCGTCAGGCACGAGGTCGTCATTGCACGCGCCGATGGTCCACGCCGGCTCATCGGTGTCCTCAATGAGATGTTCCTCGAACTGCACCAGGAGCCGGACCAGCGTGCCGTCGCGCGGCGCGGTATCCATCGGGCGCGGAATGGGCGCGGGCGCGCTGATCCCTTCACCGCGCTGGTGCAGGAACATGCAGAAGTTCGACACGTCGCGTGGGTCGCCCTTCTCGACATGCGCGCGCAGCAAGTCGGACAGCCGCTGGTGCATGCCAGGTTCGTCGCCATTCCAGCCGCCGCGGCCCTTGGCGCGCGCATCTGCGAGCTTCGCCTTCATCGCCGCGGCGAACGCATCGACAGCTAGGTCATCGGGATGCGCACCGCCCTTGGGGCTGTCATCGATGTGCCCGCTGCCGCCGCATGCCGGGCAGTTCAGACGTTCACCGTCGGCGATGAACTGCGCCTCGCTGTCGCCGTAGTTGCGGAAAGTGACGCCCTTGGTGCTTGCATCGCCTAGATGCAGCTTGTTCGACCACCGCTCGATGGCCTCGTGCATCTGCATTGCGCAGTCGTTCTGCGCATCTGCGGATGCTCCCGCCGCCTCAACTACCCAACTGCCCGCGACGTTCGACAGGTCGGTCAGGATGTCGGACACGAGGTCGATCCCCGGCGCTGCGGGGGTGATGGCACGCGCCTCGTGGAACTTGGCCGTGGTAGCGCCTGCCCATGCGGCGTAGCGCTTCGCCTCGGCGATACGCCAATCGGGCAGCGGTTCGTCAGCGCCCATGCCGAGCGCAAAGCGCAGCGGCTGGCCCACCGGCGAGCTGGCGCCCTGGTGGTGCCACAGCACCCATGCGATGGCGGCGCGCGCCGTGTCGGTGAGCTCCGGCGACATTTCGGCCGGCGCTGCGGCGGGCGGGTGCTTGGGGCACGGCCAGCGCAGCGACCCGTCGCCGCTGGGGCAGGTGCATGTGGGATCGGAAGCGCGTTCACTTGCCATGGCTGGCCTCCTTGCGCTCGCGCAGCTCCTGGCGATCGACGGAGGTTTCCTTCGGGGCGGCGACGCCGATGCGGACCTGGCAGCCTTTCACTTCCAGAACAACGACCTTGACGTCGTTGCCGATGCAGAGGGATTCGCCTACGCGGCGGGACAGAACGAGCATGTGGGTCTCCTGTTTCCGTGGAGCCCCGGCCACCGCGGCGGTGGCCGGGGTGGGGTGGTCAATCGGTGATGAACGGCACCAGGCCGTTGGAGCTGTTGAGCGTTCCGGCAGCGATCTGCCGGCGGCGGCGCGCACGCTCGCGTGCACCACCGCCCTCCGGCGCCCAGCGGTTGAGCCAGCGCCGGCGCGCGCTGGCCGCCGCTCCAGTGGCCGCGTGGGGGCGGTCGCGCTTCTCCAGACGTGCTTTGAACTGAGGGGTGGAAAAGGCGGCCGCACCCAGTGCGATCGCCAGACCTTGGATGAGGCCGATACGACGGTTGAACATCAGGCATGCTCCTGCGCCGACACCGAGGCCGGACTGGTTGCGGTGAGTGAGAGGGAGGTCGGCATCAGCCCGCGCTCGCCAAGACCACGCGTGCGCCGGACAGCGGGTCGGGGAAGGACACGGCGCCGGCGGCCTCGAGCTCTTCGATCAGGCGCGCCGCGCGGTTGTAGCCGGTCTTCAGCGCGCGCTGCAGCGCGGAGATCGAGGCCTTGCCGGTGCTGGTCACGTAGGAGAGCGCGGCCGAGTAGAGCGGGTCGCGCGCGGGCGCGGGGTCCTTCGCTGCCTGCGGGTCGGCCTCGCTCAGCTTGAACGCCTGCTCGAGCAACAGGAACAGGCTCCGGATTTCGCCGCTCTGCAGGGCGAACCGGGCGTCGAGCTCGGCGCGGCGGCCTTCCTCGTCGACCTTCTCGAGCTGGTCCAGGGCACCGTCGAGGAACTTCAGCTTGCGGACGATCAGATCCTCGCCGAGCACGAAGGACAGGTTGTCCTTGAACACCAGTGCCAGGCGGGTGACCTGCTTGCCGGCCTCC
>CAYYAT010000043.1:1471-9262 GCA_964469595.1 uncultured Thermomonas sp. | reverse complement strand
CTGGGGCTGGTGGTCATCGGCTTGCAGGACCCGGTGCGCCGGCGCCTGCACGCCGCGATCGCGGTCGTAGCGCACGGCGGCCGCGTCGGGCTGGCCAAGCACGTGCGCCAGCGCGCGCGCGCCGGCATCGCCACCGGGCGGGCAGCGCTCCGGCCCGGCCTCGCCACGCGCCATCGCTTCCGCATACGGGCGGCAGCCGTCGAAGCCGCACTGCCCGCACTGGGTCTGCGGCAGCAGGCGGTCGAGGCGCTCGGCGAGGTCGAGATGACCGCTGGGCATCATGGCCGGCATAGGGCGCGACGGGGTATCGCTGCCGCTGTAGCGGAATCAAGGAGGAGATGCCGGCCGGCGGCCGGCATCGGGGGACATTCGCGGAAGCGGGAGCGATACGCCATGGTTGCAGCCGGTCCAACCGGGATGAGTGGGGCCCGGACGCGGCAGCGGGCTGGCCAGACGGGATCAGCGCACCGGCATCCCGGGCTGCGCGCCGCTGTCGGCATCCAGCAGGAACAGGTCGCCGCCGTCGAACCCGGCGGAGAGGATCATGCCTTCGCTCACGCCGAAGCGCATCTTGCGCGGGGCGAGGTTGGCGATGAACACCACGCTGCGGCCGACGAGCTTTTCAGGCTCGCCATAGCTCTTGCGAATGCCGGAGAAGATCTGGCGCTGGCCAAGCTCACCGGCATCCAGCAAAAAGCGCAGCAGCTTGTCGCTACCTTCGACGAAGCCGCATTCGAGCACCTTGCCGATGCGCAGGTCGAGCTTGGCGAAGTCGTCGATGCTGACCGTCGGCGTGGCGGCGGGTGCGGCAGCGGCGGCGGGCTTGTCCGTGGCGGGCGAGGTGGTGGCCGCGGGCGCGGCAAGGGTGTCCTTGGAGGCGTCGATCATGGCGTCGATCTGCTTGGGGTCGATGCGGGTGAACAGTGGGGTGTAGGGCTGGATGGCGCGCGCCAGCAGCGGTGTCTCGAGGTCGTTCCAGACCAGCACCGGGGCGCCGAGGAAGGCGGCGGCCTGCGCGCTGGTGCGCGGCAGGACCGGTGCCAGCGCCGCCGCCAGCACCCGGAACAGGTTCAGGCCCTGGGTGCAGACTTCCTGCAGCTCGGCCTTGCGCGCGGCGTCCTTGGCGATCACCCACGGCTTGACCTCGTCGATGTACTTGTTGGCTTCGTCCGCCAGCGCCATCACCTGGCGGATCGCGCTGGCCGGGTCGTTGCGCGCGTAGGCTTCGCGCATCGGCTCCAGCGCGGCGAGGAAGCGCGCGTACTGGCCGGCATCCGGCAGCGCCGCCGCCAGCTGGCCGGCGAAGCGCTTCTCGATGAACCCGGCGCAGCGGCTGGCCAGGTTGACGAACTTGCCGACCAGATCGCTGTTCACGCGCGCGCTGAAGTCGGCCAGGTTCAGGTCGAGGTCGTCCACCCCGCCCGAGGACTTGGCTGCGAAGTAATAGCGCAGCGCTTCCGGGTCCAGCCCGGCGTCGAGATAGGTGCGCGCCATGATGAAGGTGCCGCGCGACTTGCTCATCTTGGCGCCGTCCACGGTCAGGTAGCCGTTGACGTGCAGGCGGGTCGGCGCGCGCAGGCCGGCGCCGTGCAGCACCGCCGGCCAGAACAGGCCGTGGAAGTTGACGATGTCCTTGCCCAGGAAGTGATGCAGCTCGGTGCCGGCCTCCGCGCCGGCGCGCACGAAGGCGTCGAAGTCGATCCCGGCGCGCTGGCACAGGGTCTGGAAGCTGGACAGGTAGCCGATCGGCGCATCCAGCCAGACGTAGAAGAACTTGCCCGGATGGCCGGGGATCTGGAAGCCGAAATAGGGCGCATCGCGCGAGATGTCCCAGGCGCGCAGCCCGCCCTCGGCGTCAAGCCATTCCATCAGCTTGGCCTTGACCCCGGGCACCGCCACGTCACCGGCCAGCCATTGGCGCAGGAAACCGTCGAACTGGCCCAGCTCGAAGAAGAAATGCTCGGACTGCCGCAGCTCCGGAGTGGCGCCGGAGACCGCCGATTTCGGGTCCTTGAGGTCGGTGGGCGCATAGGTGGCGCCGCAGACCTCGCAGTTGTCGCCGTACTGGTCGGGTGCGCCGCAATTCGGGCAAATGCCCTTCACGTAGCGGTCGGGCAGGAACATGCCCTTGACCGGGTCATACAGCTGCGCGACGTCGCGGCGGCGGATGTGGCCGCCCGCCTCCAGCGCGGCATAGATCGCCTCGGTCAGCGCGCGGTTGGCGGCGGAGTGGGTGGAGTCGTAGTGGTCGAAGGCGACCCCGAACGCGGCAAAGTCGCGCTCGTGCCCGGCCTGGATCGCGGCGATGAAGGCCTCGGGCGTGGTCCCGGCCTTTTCCGCCGCCAGCATGATCGGCGTGCCGTGGGTGTCGTCGGCACAGACGTAGTGCACCGTGTCGCCGCGCATGCGCCGCGCCCGCACCCAGATGTCGGCCTGGATGTAGCCGACCAGGTGGCCCAGGTGCAGCGGACCGTTGGCATAGGGCAGGGCATTGGTGACGAGCGTGGCGCGGGGCATGGGCGTGACGGTGCGGGAGGGAGCCAGATTATCGCATGCGCATCGCCGCACCCCGGAATGCGAAAACCCCGGCATGGCCGGGGTTTCGCTGCGGATACCGCCTCGCGCGGGCGCGTCAGTCCACGCGCACCCAGGTGGCGGTCTTGCAGAAGAACGCGACGCAGCCCTTCACTTCCAGCTTCTTGCCGCCGTCGATCAGCTTCACCGACTTGGCGGTGAACTTGCGGTCGTCGGACGGCTTGTAGCCGTTGCCGCCGCCCCAGCTGCCGTCGCCCTGCGGCTTCAGGTCCCACAGGGTGACGATGCCCACGTAGGGCTTGCCCTTGTACTGGCCGCTGCACTTGTCGCAATTGGCCGGCAGGCCCAGGTTCTCGACGATCTTCGCGGCCAGCGCGCCGTTCTTGGCCTCGTAGACCTCGGTGATGGTCATCGGCTTGCCGGTTTCGTCGTCCAGCGTCTTCCACTTGCCCACCGGCGACGCCGCGTGCTGCTGTGCGGTCGCGGCCAGCGAGAGCGTTGCCAACATCGCCATCAGGATCATCTTGCGCATCGGGTTCCCCTCCTCCGGGATCGGCAGGGCGCGGCGCGCCCCGTGCGGTGAGTTATACCCCATCCGTGGCGGTATGGAGCCTGCGATCCGGGCCGATCTAGAATGCGTCGACTGTCCGTTCCGGAATTTTCATGCCCCGCCTCCCTTCCCACGCCGTCCAAGGCGAGCTCAAGCCGCTCGCCAATGTCCGCAACATCATCGCCGTCGGCTCCGGCAAGGGTGGGGTGGGCAAGTCCACGGTCGCGGTCAATCTGGCGCTGGCGCTGGCAGCCGAGGGATTGCGGGTCGGCGTGCTGGATGCCGATATCTACGGGCCCAGCGTGCCGCTGATGCTGGGGCTGTCGGGTAAGCCCGAGAGTCCCGACGGCAAGACCATCCTCCCGCCCCGCGCGCACGGGGTGCAGGCGGTTTCGATCGGGCTGCTGGTGGATCAGGACGCGCCGATGATCTGGCGCGGGCCGATGGTGACCCAGGCGCTGACACAGCTGCTGCAGCAGACGGCCTGGGACGATGTGGACGTGCTGGTGGTGGATCTGCCGCCCGGTACCGGCGACATCCAGCTGACCCTGGCGCAGAAGATCCCGGTAGCAGGCGCGGTGATCGTCACCACCCCGCAGGAGGTGGCCACGCTGGATGCCCGGCGCGCGCTGATGATGTTCCGCAAGGTCGGCATCGGCGTCCTTGGGCTGGTGGAGAACATGGCCCTGCACGTGTGTTCGCAGTGCGGCCACGCCGAGCATGTGTTCGGCGCGGGCGGCGGCGAGCGCATGGCGGCGCAGTACGAGGTGCCGCTGCTGGGCGCGCTGCCGCTGGATGCGGCGATCCGCGAGCAGGGCGATGCCGGGGTGCCGATCGTCGCCGCGCAGCCGCAGGCGCAGGCCGCGCAGGCCTACCGCGCGGCGGCGCGGGCGCTGCTGGATCAGCTGGCGCAGCGGCCGGTGGTGCGCAGTGGAATCCTGGCGTCCCTCCTGGGCGACTGACGATCGCCCGCGGCTTGCGCCCGCTGCGAAGAAGCGGGTGGAAGCGCCTACAATCGGCGTCCTTCGATTCGAGAAAACCGCATGAGCATCAAGAGCGATCGCTGGATCCGCCGCATGGCCGAGCAGCACGGCATGATCGAGCCGTTCGCGCCGGATCAGGTCAAGACCGCCGCCGACGGCCACCGCATCGTCAGTTACGGGACTTCCAGCTACGGGTATGACGTGCGCTGCGCGCGCGAGTTCAAGGTGTTCACCAACATCAACTCGACCATCGTCGATCCCAAGCATTTCGATCCGAAAAGCTTCGTGGACGTGGTGGACGACGAGTGCATCATCCCGCCCAATTCGTTCGCGCTCGCGCGCACGGTGGAGTATTTCCGCATCCCGCGCGACGTGCTGGTGGTATGCCTGGGCAAGAGCACCTACGCCCGCTGCGGAATCATCGTCAACGTGACCCCGCTGGAGCCGGAGTGGGAAGGGCATGTCACCCTGGAGTTTTCCAACACCACCCCGCTGCCGGCGCGGATCTACGCCGGCGAGGGCGTGGCGCAGATGCTGTTCTTCCAGGCGGATGCCGATGACGTGTGTCAGACCAGCTATCGCGACCGCGGCGGCAAATACCAGGGCCAGACCGGCGTGACCCTGCCGCGCACCTGAGCGCCGCTCAGCCCTGGTGGGCGCCGAATGCGGCGCGCAGCGCGTTCACCCGCTGCACCAGCTCTTCCGGCGCATACGGGCGCGCATTCGCCGCCCCCCACACCGGCCGCGGCCAGGCGATGTCGTCGCGGAAGCGGGCGATCACGTGGACATGCAGCTGCGGCACCTGGTTGCCCAGCGCCGCCACGTTCAGTTTGTCCGGCTTGAACAGCGTCTTCAGCACGCGCGATGCGAGGTCGATTTCCGCGCTCAGGCGGGTGCGCTGGGCCGGATCGAGATCGATGATCTCCACCGCCTCCGGCACCCGTGGTACCAGGATCAGCCAAGGGTGGTTGGCGTCGTCCATCAGCCGCACCTCGCACAGCGGAAGTTGGATCACCGGAGCCGAATCGTCGGCCAGGCGCGGGTCCAGATGCCAGGTGGTCATTGCAGATGCTCCTTGAAGAAATCGAGTGTGCGCTGCCAAGCCAAGGCGGCGGCCTGCGGGCGCCACGGTGGTTCCGGCTCGCGCAGGAAGGCGTGTCCCGCCTCGGGGTAGACATGCACCAGCGCCCGTGGCTGCTTGCGGCGGTGCGCCTCCACCGCATCCAGTGGGATCAGTGGGTCTTCGGCGCCGAAGTGGAACATCAGCGGCGCCTGCGCCGGTTCGTCCAGGTACTGCACGTTGCGCGCGCCGTAGAAGCTCACGGCCGGCAGACCGAGGCGGGTATTGCCGAGTAGCGCCACCGTGCCGCCCCAGCAGAACCCCGCGATGCCCACGGTCAGCCCCTGCGCGCGCAGCGATTCGGCAGCGGCGGCGGCAATCGCCAGCGCGCGATCCATCCCGAGCTGCTCGACCAGCGCCCGCCCTTGAGCGGTGCCGGCATCGTCGTAAGGCAGCACGCTGCCTGGGGCGAGCGGATCGAAGAAGGCCGGGGCCAGGGCGACGAATCCGGCCGCGGCCAGGCGGGCGCATACCGCGCGAATGTGGTCGGTGACGCCGAAGATCTCCTGTACCACCACCACGGCGCCGCGCGGCGGGCCTTCTGGATCCTCACGCCAGGCGTGCAGCGTGCCGGCGGGAGTGGAGAGTGGCTGCCAGTGACCCATCGCAGGCTCCTCGATATGCAGGGATCGGGATGACCGCGCCGCATGACGGTGGCGCGGCCCGGCCGGGCGGTGCCGGGGCCGTATAATCTCGCACCTTTTTCCGGTAGGCGCGGCATGTCTGTGCAGAACGCTTCGAGCAAGGGCAGCAAGGTCGGCTTCGTCAGCCTCGGCTGCCCCAAGGCGCTAGTCGATTCCGAACGCATCCTCACCCAGCTGCGGGTGGAAGGCTATGACCTGGTGCAGACCTATGAGGAGGCCGACGTGGTGGTGGTCAACACCTGCGGCTTCATCGATGCGGCAGTGGCCGAATCGCTGGATGCCATCGGTGAGGCCATGGCCGAGAATGGCAAGGTCATCGTCACCGGCTGCCTGGGCAAGCGCGCCGACGTGATCCGCCAGGCGCATCCAGGCGTGCTGGCGATCAGCGGCCCGCAGGACTATGCCAGCGTGATGGAGGCGGTACATGCTGTCCTGCCGCCCAGACACGATCCTTTCCTCGACGTGGTGCCGGATTACGGCATCAAGCTCACACCCAAGCACTACGCCTACCTGAAGATCTCGGAAGGCTGCAATCACCGCTGCAGCTTCTGCATCATCCCGTCGCTGCGTGGCGACCTGGTCTCACGCCCGGTGGACGATGTGCTGCGCGAGGCCGAGAGGCTGGTGCGTGGCGGGGTCAAGGAGCTGCTGGTGGTGTCGCAGGACACCAGCGCCTACGGCGTGGATCTGAAATACGCGTCGCGGCCATGGCGTGATGGTGTGTATGAAACCCGCTTGCAGGCGCTGTGCGAAGGCTTGTCGCAGCTTGGCGTGTGGACGCGCCTGCATTACGTCTATCCGTACCCGCACGTGGACGAGGTGATCCCGCTGATGGCGGACGGCAAGCTGCTGCCGTACCTGGACATCCCGCTGCAGCACTCGAGTCCGCGCATCCTCAAGCTGATGAAGCGCCCCGGCGCGGTGGACAAGACCCTGGAGCGCATCCAGCGCTGGCGCGCGATCTGCCCGGGCCTGACCCTGCGCAGCACCTTCATCGTCGGCTTTCCCGGCGAGACGGAGGCCGAGTTCGAGCAGCTGCTGGATTTTCTCGACCAAGCGCAGCTCGACCGTGTCGGCGCGTTCGCCTACTCGCCAGTGGAAGGCGCCGCCGCCAACGCGCTGCCGGACCCGGTGCCGGAGGAAGTCAAGCAGGAGCGCCTGGCCCGGTTCATGGAGCGGCAGGCGGCGATTTCCGAGGCGCGCCTCGCGGCGAAGGTCGGCACCGTGCAGCAGGTGCTGGTGGATGCGATCGATGGCGAACTGGCCATCGCCCGCTCGATGGCGGATGCGCCGGAGATCGACGGCCTGGTGCAGGTGCAGGACGGCCGCGAGGCCGGCCTGAAGCCCGGCGAATTCGCCATGGTGCGGATCATGGGCAGCGACGAGCACGACCTGTACGGCGAGGTCGAGTACAACGCCTGACGCCCCGCGGGCGGCCCGGCTGCCGCCCGTCCCCGCCTTCGGGCCGCCCGTCGGCCACCGGCTGGATTCCGCATTCCACCCCCGTTAAGGTTGCGATGCCGCAATCCGAGGGTGTCCCGTGCTACGCCATCCACGCCCGCTTGCCCCCGCCGCCGTCCGCGGCTTCACCTTGGTGGAGCTGATGGTGACGGTGTCGGTGATCGCCATCCTCGCCGCCGTCGCGGTGCCGGGGATGACTGCCCTGATCAACAACAGCCGGCTCAATGGCCAGTCTGAGGAAATGCTGTCCTCGCTGCAGCTGGCCCGCGCCGAGTCCATCCGCCGCAACGCGCGGGTGACGGTCTGCCCCAGCACCGACGGCTCCACCTGCACGTCCAGCACGTCCTGGAGCCAGTGGATCGTGCGCGGGCGCGACAACACCACCGGCACCGATGACGTGATCCGCAGCAATGCGGCCGCCGGCGGCGTGCAGATCAGCGGGCCGGCCGCGGGCATGCGGCCACAGATGCTCATAGACCACCATGGGCGCTTCGGTCT
>CAYYAT010000043.1:0-1461 GCA_964469595.1 uncultured Thermomonas sp. | reverse complement strand
ATCGTGTTCAAGCCCTCGGGGCTGATCGATGCCCAGCAGGTGGTGACAGTGTGCATGCCCACCACCAACCCAAGCCAGAACCAGCGGGTGCTGACGGTGATGATCAGCGGCGTGGTGTCTTCTTCCAAGGTCAACGGTGGCGGAACATGTCCGTGAACGTGAAGCGCAGTGCAGCAATCCGTAGTCGGCAAAGCGTGCCCCGGCTGGGGCGGTCGCGCATGCAGGGCATGGGCATGATCGAAGTGCTGGTCTCGGTGCTGGTGCTGGCGGTCGGGCTGCTGGGCATCGCCGCCATGCAGTCGCTGGCCCTGCGCGGCGGGCAGAGCTCGCTGGAAACCAGCCAGGCGATCATGCAGGCCAATTCCATCATCGAGGCGATGCGGGCCAACCCCACCGCCAACTACAACATCGGCAAGACCTGCAGCGCGGCGTCCATCACCGGGACTGATGTTCGCGCCAACGACCTGATCGCTTGGGTCGACGCGATGAAGAACACCATCGGTTCCGGTGCCACCGATACCACCACCTGCGGCGAGATCGTCGGCTGCCCGGGCGCCTGCCTGGTGCGGGTGTACTGGGACGATTCGCGTGCTGGCAGTGACCAGAACGGCGCCGCGCGCATGGTGGAGACGGGGGCCCGCATATGAGCAAGCGCAAGACCAGCACCGCGAACCGGGGCAGGGCCCGGGGCCAGGGTGGTTTCGGCCTGATCGAGCTGATGATCGCGATGGTCCTCGGCCTGCTGGTGATGGGCGCGGCATTCGCCGTGTTCCAGTCCAACCAGCGCAGCTTCCAGGCCAACGAGGGGCTGAACCGCATCCAGGAAAGCGCGCGCGTGGCTTATGAATTGATCTCGCGCGACATCCGCGCCGCTGGCGGCACTGCCTGCTCCAACCTGGCGCGGCCGGATGCGGAGCACACGCTCAATGCGGACGAAACCCAGTTGCTCACCGCACCGGTGAGCGACAACGGCGCGGCGGCCGGCACCGAGCTGGTGGCGGCTTCCGGTGATGACACTGCCTATCGCATCACTGCTGCGACCACCAGCAGCATCACCCTGGATTCCAGCCAGATCGCGGATGCCAACGATGCGTTCAAGGCCGGCGACAAGCTCATCCTCTGCAACGCCAACCAGTTCTACGTGGTGACGGCCTCGGGGGTCACCACCAATACCGTGAGCTTCTCCCCGGCCACGCCGGTGGCGATGAACGTCGATCCGATGGCGCCGCCGTCCACGGTGATGATCGCGCGCTATCGCAACGTGCGCTGGTACCGCAATGGCAATGGCCTGTATGTCTCGCGCAATGGCGCGGCGGGCCAGCAGGTGGCCGACGGTGTCACCGCGCTCAGCTTCGCCTACCGCCAGAACGGCTCCAACACCTATACCGCCACGCCCACCAGCTGGCCGGACGTGGTGGCGGTGCGGGTCAACATGACCCTGACCGGCACCAACCAGGTGGA
>CAYYAT010000042.1:0-9265 GCA_964469595.1 uncultured Thermomonas sp. | reverse complement strand
GGTGCGCTTCGTCGGCCAGTTCCACCAGCCACCAGCGTCTCCCGCCGTCCATCAGCACCGGCGGCAGCGCGCCCAGGCGCAGGCCGGCAAGCGCGGCGGCGAGGCGGGCATCGTCGGGCGTGGCGATGTCCTGCACCCGCGCGCGCGGCGTGCGCACGGCCAGCGTGCGCGCCGCGCCTTCCCCGCGCACGCGCAGCGGCAGCAGGCCGGCGATGCCTTCCTGCACCAGGCACGGCGCGCCCTGCGCGTCGATGCGCGGCTTCAGCAGCCCCGCATCCAGCAGCGCATACGCGGTGCCGACGCTGGGATGGCCGGCGAACGGCACTTCCCGGCGCGGGCTGAAGATGCGAATGGCGTGGGTGGCCTCCGGCGCGACGGGCGGGAACACGAAGGTGGTTTCCGGCAGCCGCGTCCAGCGCGCGATGGCCTGCATCGCGGCATCGTCCAGACCCTGCGCGTCGAGCACCACCGCCAGCGGATTGCCGGCGCCGGGGCGGGAGGCGAACACATCCAGTTGCACGTAGCGGCGGGGCATGGCGAGGGGTGCGCGAAAAGGGCGCGCAGCTTACCAGTCCAGCCGGCCTTCGATCACTTGCTGCACCTGCCCGCCGATCCAGACCTCGCCATCGCCATCCACCCGCACCGAGACCCGCCCGTCGCGGCCCAGTTCGCGGCCCTGGCTGGCCATGTACGTGCCGTCGGTGCCGGGCAGCCGCCCCTGGCGATGCAGGCAGGCGGCAATGGCGGCATTCGCGCTGCCGGTGACCGGGTCTTCCGGCACGTTCACCGCATCCCCGGGGCAGAACGCGCGCACCGCCAGCGCGTGCTGGGCGGCCGCTTCGAAGGCATACACCGCGACCCCGGTGGCGGCGGTGGCATTGGTCCAGGCGGCGAGCGCGGCGAAGTCCGGCCGGAATGCGCGCAGCGCGGCGGCGGAAGCGGCTTCCAGCAACCACCAGCGCGGGCCGTTGTCCCACAGCATGGCCTGCGTGCCAGGCGCGATCAGGGTATCCAGCCCGTTCGGCAGCGCGCCGCCATGACGCGCGACTTCGTGCGCACGCGGGCTGCGCACGAACGGCAGCAACTGCGCGCCCTGAGTCTCGAGGCGCACCGGCAGGTGCCCGGCGCCGCACTGCTGCACCAGCCTGCCCGCGCTGGGTTGTGCCAGGCGATGCTGGGCCGCGGCCCAGGCCGCGCCCACGCTGGGGTGGCCGGCGAACGGCAGTTCGCTGCCGGGGGTGAAGATGCGGATGCGGTAGTCGGCGCCGGCGTCGGGCGGCAGGAAGAACACGGTTTCCGACAGGTTCAGCCAGGCCGCCAGTGCCTGCATCGCCGCACCGTCCATGCCCTGCGCATCCAGCACCACGCCCAGCGGGTTGCCGCGGCCCGGGCGATCGGAAAACACATCCAGCTGCAGATAACGGCGAGTCATGCGGGAGAGGCTCCAGACGCGGAGTGGGGCCGCTAGAATGCCTGCATGCCGCGGGCCCGCGGCATTTTCTTTAGATCCCCGTCCCCCCACACCCTTTGCGGATCCATGTCCACACGTCCCCCCGCGTCCGATGCCGGCTGGCTGGTGCTCAAGTTTGGTGGCACCTCGGTCTCCAAACGCACGCGCTGGGACACCATCGGCAGGCTGGCCGGCGCGCAGGCGCGCGAGGCGGATGCGCGGGTGCTGGTGGTGGTCTCCGCGCTGTCGGGCGTCACCAACGCGCTGACTGCGATCGCCGACGGCGCGGCGGATGCCGCCGCGCGGGTGGCGGATCTGGAGGCGCGCCACCGCGACTTCGCCGGTGAACTCGGGCTGCACGCCGAGGCCGTGCTGGGGCCGCGTTTGGCCGCGCTGCGCGGATTGCTGGAGGATCCGCGCGCCGCCTCCCGCACCCTGGACTGGCAGGCCGAAGTGCTGGCGCAGGGCGAGCTGCTGTCCTCCACCCTCGGCGCGGCCTACCTGCGGGCGCAGGGGCTGGACATCGGCTGGATGGACGCGCGCGACTGGCTTGCCGCGCTGCCGCCGCAGCCGAATCAGAGCGCGTGGGCGCAGCGGCTGTCGGTGAACTGCCAGTGGCAGGCCGATCCCGGCTGGCGCGCGCGCTTCGCCGCCCAGCCCAGCCGGCTGCTGATCACCCAGGGCTTCATCGCCCGCCACCACGACGGCGGCACCGCGATCCTCGGCCGCGGCGGTTCCGACACCTCGGCCGCCTACTTTGGCGCGCTGCTGGGCGCGCGCCGGGTGGAGATCTGGACCGACGTGCCGGGCATGTTCAGCGCCAACCCGCGCGAGGTCCCCGACGCGCGCCTGCTGACCCGCCTCGATTATTACGAGGCGCAGGAAATCGCCACCACCGGCGCCAAGGTGCTGCACCCGCGCTCGCTGCGGCCGTGCCGCAACGCCGGCGTGCCGATACTGATCCTCGACACCGAGCGCCCGCACCTGCCCGGTACCCGCATCGACGATGCCGCCGAGGCGGTGCCGGGGGTGAAGGCGATCAGCCGCCGCAACGGCATCGTGCTGGTGTCGATGGAAAGCATCGGCATGTGGCAGCAGGTCGGTTTCCTCGCCGACATCTTCGAGCGCTTCAAGCGCCACGGGTTGTCGGTGGACATGATCGGTTCGGCCGAGACCAACGTCACGGTGTCGCTGGATCCGTCCGAGAATCTGGTCACCACCGATGTGCTCGCATCGCTCTCGGCGGATCTGGCCGAAGTCTGCCGGGTCAAGGTGATCGCGCCTTGCGCGGCGATCACGCTGGTCGGGCGCGGCATGCGCTCGCTGCTGCACAAGCTGCAGGACGTGTGGGCGATGTTCGGGCGCGAGAACGTGCATTTGATTTCGCAGTCGTCGAACGACCTCAACCTCACCTTCGTGGTGGACGAGGCCGCGGCCGACGGCATGCTGCCGAAGCTGCATGCGGCGCTGATCGACTCCGGCGCGATGCCGGTGCACGAGGCCGAGGTGTTCGGTCCGCGCTGGCGCGAAATCGAAGGCAGCTTCCGGCCACGCCCGGCGCCGTGGTGGCGGGCCCCACAGGCGCGCGCCGCGCTGCTGCGGTTGGCGCAGGACGCCACGCCGCGCTATGCCTACCACCTGCCGACGGTGCTGGAACGCGCGCGCCAGCTCACGGCGATCGCGGCGGTGGATCGCCGCTACTACGCGGTCAAGGCGAATGCGCACCCCGACATCCTGCGCGCGCTGGCGGGCGAGGGCTTCGGGCTGGAATGCGTATCGCAAGGCGAGCTGGAGCGCGTGTTCGCGGCGCTGCCCGGCTTCGATCCGCAGCGGGTGCTGTTCACGCCCAGCTTCGCGCCGATCGCCGAATACGCGGTGGCGCTGGCGCGCGGCGTGACTGTCACCGTGGACAACGTCGAGTTGCTGCGGCGCTGGCCGGAGATGTTCCGCGGGCGCGCGCTGTGGCTGCGCATCGACCTCGGCCACGGCGACGGCCACCACGCCAAGGTGAACACCGGCGGCAAGGAGGCCAAGTTTGGGCTGTCGGCGCAGCGGGTGGACGAATTCGTGGACGCCGCGCGCGCGCTGGACGTGCGCATCACCGGGTTGCACGCGCACCTGGGCAGCGGCATCGAAACCGTCGGCCACTGGCAGGAAGTGGTGGACGAGCTGGCCGGCTTCGCGCGCCGGATCGGCAGCGTGGAGGTGCTGGACATCGGCGGCGGGTTGCCGATCCCCTACAGCGATGACGACGAGCCGCTCGACCTCGACGCCTGGGGCGCGGGGCTGGCCGCGGTCAAGGCGGTGCACCCGGCGTTCAAGCTGGCGATCGAGCCGGGCCGCTTCCTGGTGGCGGAGGCCGGCGTGCTGCTGGCGCGCGCCACCCAGGTGGTGGAGAAGGACGGCGTGCGCCGGGTGGGGCTGGATGCCGGCATGAACGCGCTGATCCGGCCCGCGCTGTACGACGCCTGGCACGACATCCACAACCTGTCGCGGCTGGACGATGCCGCCCGCCACGACTTCGACGTGGTCGGCCCGATCTGCGAGTCCAGCGACGTGTTCGGCCACCGCGTCAAGCTGCCCGCCGCCACCGCGCCAGGCGACGTGATGCTGGTCGCGGACGCCGGCGCCTACGGCTTCGCGATGGCCAGCACCTACAATCTGCGGCCATTGCCGGCGGAAGACATTCTCGCCGGCGGCGCCTGACTTCATGCGCACGCAACGGATTCCCATGACCGACTGGACCTTCCACCGCGATGCCATCCGCACGTTTCGCTTCGTGCGCTGCGGCTTCGACGCGCAGACCGGCGTCGCGCAGCTGGCCTACGCTTTCGATGACGGCCCCGAGCTGATCGAGACCATCACCCTGCCGGGCGCGCCGTTCACGCTCGATGAGGCGCGCGCGGCCGCCGTCCGGCGCGCCCTGCGCCTGCTGCACCTGATCGCCGGCGTGAGCTACTACAAGGCGGCGGTGCCGGGCGAGATCCGCATCGAGGGCGAGCCGATCGACGCCGCCACCGCCGCGCTGCTGGAGCGCGTGTACCGCAACGGGCTGGGCGAGTTCGCCTACCGCAACGGGCTGGACCTGCGCGTGCGCATCCGCTTTCCCGCGCAGGCCGCGCCCGCGCCGGCGGCACCCGCGCTCGGCCTGCGCCCGCACGCGCTGGTCGCGATCGGCGGCGGCAAGGATTCGCTGGTCAGCATCGAGGCGCTGCGCGCCGAGGGGGTGGAGCAGACGGTGGCCTGGATCGGTGGCTCGCAGCTGATCGCCGCCTGCGCCGCGCACACCGGACTGCCGGCGCTCAACATCGGCCGCCAGCTGGCGCCGCAGCTGTTCGAGTTCAACCGCCAGGGCGCGTGGAATGGCCACATCCCGGTGACTGCGGTGAACTCGGCCATCCTCGCGTTCGCCGCGCTGGTGCTGGGCGTGGACCAGGTGGTGTTCTCCAACGAGCGCTCGGCCAGCTACGGTTCGCAGATCCCCGGCACCGGCGAGGTGAATCACCAGTGGTCGAAGGGCTGGGCGTTCGAATCCGCGTTCGGCGACCACCTGCAGTCGCACGTGGCCGCCGACCTGCGCTACTACTCGCTGCTGCGCCCGCTGAGCGAGCTGGCGGTGGCGCGCCAGTTCGCCAGGACCGACCGCTACGACGCGCATTTCTCCAGCTGCAACCGCAATTTCCACATCCTGGGCGAGCGCCCCACCAGCCGCTGGTGCGGGGTCTGCCCGAAGTGCCATTTCGTGTTCCTGGCGCTGGCGCCGTTCATGCCCAAGCCGCGGCTGGTCGGCATCGTCGGTCGCAACCTGCTGGATGATCCGGCGCAGATTCCCGGTTTCGATGCGCTGCTGGAATACCAGGACCACAAGCCGTTCGAATGCGTGGGCGAGGGGCGCGAGTCGCGCGCGGCGATGGCCGCCCTGGCGCAGCGTCCGGACTGGCGCGAGGATGCGGTGGTGCGCCGGTTCGCGCGCGAGATCCTGCCGCAGCTGGACGCGGCCGAGCTGGCTCTTCCGCCGCTGCTGGCACCGGAGGGCGAGCACCGCATCCCGCCCGCGCTGTGGGAGCGACTGCGTGTCCGCTTCACTGCCTGAGCGGCTGCGCATCGCTGACCTGGCCGGCCGGCGCGTGGCGCTGTGGGGCTGGGGTCACGAAGGTCGCGCCGCCTACCACGCGCTGCGCACGCGCCTGCCGGGCCAGCCGCTGACTCTGTTCTGCGGCCCGGAGGAGGCTTACGATGCGACCGCGCTGGGCGATCCGCAGCTGACGATCGAGACGCAGGCCGGCGGTGAACGCCTGGCCGCGTTCGAGGTGGTGGTGAAATCGCCGGGCATCAGCCCGTACCGGCCCGAGGCCGCGTTCGCCGCGGCGCAGGGCACCCGCTTCCTCGGCGGCACCGCGCTGTGGATGGCCGAGCGCGCGGACGCCGATGGCGGCATCGCCAATGCGCTGTGCGTCACCGGCACCAAGGGCAAGAGCACCACCACCGCGCTGCTGGCGCATCTCCTGCGCGCAGCCGGGCTGCGCACCGCGCTGGCCGGCAACATCGGCCTGCCGCTGCTGGAGCTGCTGGACGCGCAGGCCGAGGCATGGGCGATCGAGCTGTCCAGCTACCAGACCCGCGACGTGGCCGTCTCCGGCGCGCGCCCGCAGGTCGCCATCGTCACCAACCTGCATCCCGAGCACCTGGACTGGCACGGCAGCGAGGCGCGCTACATCGCCGACAAGCTCGCGCTGGTGACGCAGGCGCGCCCGCGGATCGCCGTGCTCAATGCCGCCGATCCACGGCTGGCCACCCTGGCGCTGCCCGACAGCGAGATCCGCTGGTACGGCGATGCGCGCGGCTGGCACCTGCGCGGGGATGCGCTGTACCGTGGCGATGTGCTGGTGATGGACCCCGCGCGCCTGCCGCTGCCGGGCCGCCACAACCGCGGCAACCTGTGCGCGGTGCTGACCGCGCTGGAAGCGTTCGGGCTGGACGCGGCGGCGCTGGCGCCGCAGGCGGCGGCGTTCCAGCCGCTGCCGCACCGCCTGCAGCCGCTGGGCGAGCGCGATGGGCGGCTGTACGTCAACGATTCGATCAGCACCACCCCGATGGCCACGCTGGCGGCGCTGGAGGTGTATGCCGACCGCCCGGTCGCGGTGCTGGTCGGCGGCCATGATCGCGGCCTGCCGTGGGACGAGTTCGCCGAGGCGATGCGCGCGCGCGCGCCGCGCGCCGTCGTCACGATGGGCCAGAACGGCCCGCGCATCCACGCCCTGCTGGCGCCGGTGGCCGCGCAGGCCGGTTTCGTGCTGGGCGCGGCGTCCGACCTGGCGGATGCGATGGCGCAGGCGCGCGCGGCGCTGCCGACGGGCGGCGTGGTGCTGCTCTCGCCCGGCGCGCCCAGCTTCGGGGCGTATCCGAACTACGTGGCGCGCGGCCGCCATTTCGCGCAGCTGGCGGGGTTCGACCCCGAGGCGATTTCCGGCATCTGCGGCATGGGGATCGCGTAAGTCCGCGGCCCTTGCGTGCGCTGCCGCGGGACGGTCGGCGCGGGTTCACGCCACCTGAATGCGGTTTGCGTAGCGTAGCTGGGTCATTCCCCCCGGAGCCTCCGCCATGCGCCGTTTCCTGCTCGCCCTCGGATTGTTGTTCGCCGCCGCCCCCGCGTTTGCCGCCATGCAGACCAGGCCGGTGGAGTGGACGCAGGGCAATGACCACTTCAGCGGCTATGTGGTCTATGACGACGCCAGCAAGGCGCTGCGCCCGGGCCTGCTGATGGTGCCGGACTGGTACGGGGTCACCCCGGCCGCGCTGGACAAGGCCAGGCAGCAGGCCGGTCGCGACTACGTGGTGTTCGTGGTGGACATGTACGGCAAGGGCGTGCGCCCGGCCGACGACAAGCAGGCGCTGGCGCAGGTGCAGACGCTGTACCCGAAGCCTGCGCTGATGCGGGCGCGCATGCTGGCCGCGCTGGAGGCGTTCAAGGCGCAGGCCGGCAAGGTGCCGCTGGACGCCAGCCGGATCGGTGCCTTCGGCTTCTGCTTCGGCGGCTCCTCGGTGCTGGAGCTGGCACGCAGTGGCGTCACGCTGGCCGGGATCGTGACCTTCCACGGCGGCCTGCACACCGAATCGCCGGCCGCGCCGGGCTCGGTGAAGACTCCGCTGCTGGTGCTCAACGGCGCTGCGGATGAAAGCCAGAAGGCGGCGATCGTCCCGTTCGAGCAGGAAATGGACCGCGCCGGCGCCGATTGGACCTTCGTCAACTTCAGCGGCGCGGTGCACTGCTTCGCGCTGGAGACCGCCGACAAGCCCGGCTGCAAGTACGACCCGCGCGCGGCGCGGCGCGCCTACGCGATGATGCATCAGTTTTTCGACGAGCGGTTTGGGCGACGCGAGTAAGCGTCGTCGGCGCGGCGCGCGGCGCGGGGTGTTCGCGCCGCCTTGGCCCGCGTGGCGTCAGTGGTCGCGGCTGACCGCGTAGCGGGCCAGCCCGCGCAGGGCGTCGGTGTACGCATTGTCCGGCAGCGCGGCCAGCGCACCCTCCGCAGCCTGCGCAAAAGCGAGCGCCTGCGTCCGGCTGTAGTCCAGGCTGCCGGCGCGCGCGATCGCCGCCTGCACCGCCGGCATCCCGTCGCGGTCGCCCTGCTCCACGATCCGCCGCAGCTGCGCGCACGTGGCCGCGTCCGCCTGCTGCATCGCGTGGATCAGCGGCAGCGTCATCTTGCCCTCGGCCAGGTCGTCGCCCAGGTTCTTGCCCAGGGTGGCGGCATCGGCGGCGTAGTCCAGCATGTCATCGGCGATCTGGAAGGCATAGCCCAGCGCCAGCCCATAGGCGCGCAGCGCCTGCCGGGTGGCGGCGTCCGCACCGGCGAGCAGGGCGCCCAGCTCGGTCGCGGCGGCGAACAGGATCGCGGTCTTGCGCTCGATCACGCGCAGGTAGGCGGCCTCATCGGTGTCCGGATTGCGCACGTGCAGCAGCTGCAGCACCTCGCCCTCGGCGATCATGTTGGTGGTGTCGGCCAGGAGCTTCTGCACGTCCATCCGCTCCAGCTCCACCATCAGCTGGAAGCTGCGCGAATACAGGAAATCGCCCACCAGTACCGAGGCCGCATTGCCCCAGACCGCATTCGCGGTGCGGCGCCCGCGGCGCAGGTCGGATTCGTCCACCACGTCGTCGTGCAGCAGGGTCGAGGTGTGGATGAACTCCACCACCGCCGCCAGCTGGTGCGCATCCACGCCACGGTGGCCCAGGGCGCCGGCTGCCAGCAGCAGCAGCATCGGGCGCAGACGCTTGCCGCCGGCGCCGATGATGTATTCCGCGATCTGGTTGACCAGCACCACGTCCGAAGCCAGCCGGCGGCGGATCAGGGCGTCCATCGCGTCCATGTCGGGCGCGGCCAGGGACTGGATTGCCTTCAGGTCGGGCGCAGCGTGGTCGGAGGCGGATGCGGTCATGGGCCGGGATCTGCGGAGAGTCCGGAAGTATAAGCGCTGGGGTGTTTTCCGACCCCGTATCGCGGGTTGTACCGGCGGTCGGCGGCTATACTGCGCTGGCATCGTCCACCACGGACGAAACGAGACGAGAGGCAATACATGGCACGCGGCGTGAATAAGGTGATCCTGGTCGGCAACCTCGGGAACGACCCGGACGTGAAGTACACCCAGGGCGGCATGGCGATCACCACCTTGAGCGTGGCGACCACCAGCGTGCGCAAGGACAAGGACGGCAACCAGCAGGAAAAGACCGAGTGGCACCGCGTCAAGCTGTTCGGAAAGCTCGGCGAGATCGCGGGCGAGTACCTGAAGAAGGGTCGCCAGGTCTATATCGAG
>CAYYAT010000041.1:0-9876 GCA_964469595.1 uncultured Thermomonas sp. | reverse complement strand
CCAGCCACCTCAACCTGCGCTCGCAGGCGGCGATCGAACGGCTGGGCGCGCGCACGGACGGCATCCTGCGCGCGCACAAGCGCCACACGGACGGCAGCCTGCGCGACACCCATTCCTATTCGATCCTCGCCGCCGAATGGCCGGCGATCCGCGCCCGGCTGGACGCGCGGCTGACGGCCGGCTGATCAGTCGAACAGCTTGCCGGGGTTCATCACTCCGTTCGGATCCAGCGCGGCCTTGATGCCGCGCATCGCCGCGATTTCCGCCGCGCTGCGCGTGCACCACAGGTAGGGCTTCTTCACCAGCCCGATGCCGTGCTCGGCGGAGATGCTGCCGCCGTGCCGCTGCAGCACCTCGGCCAGCAGCTTGGTGACGCGCTCGCAGTCGGCCACGAAGTCCGCCTGCGCCGCGGCCTCGGGCTTGAGGATGTTGATGTGCAGGTTGCCGTCGCCGATGTGGCCGAACCAGACCACCTCGAACTGCGGGTACTCGCGCGCCAGCAATGCCTGCGCCTCGGCAAGGAACGCCGGCATCGCCGCGATCCGCACCGACACGTCGTTCTTGTAGGGCAGGTATTTCGCCAGGCTTTCGGTGATGCCCTCGCGCAGGTGCCACAGCTGGGCCGCCTGCGCCTGGCTGGCGGCGATCACGCCGTCGCTGGCCAGCCCTTGCTCCACGCACTGTTCAAACGCCGCCAGCGCCTCGGCTTCGCTGGACTCGTCCGCAGCGAACTCGGTGACGACGTAGAAGGGATGGACGGCGTCGAACGGCGCCTGCGCGCCATGCGCCAGTACATGCTTCAAGGCGACGTCAGTGAAGAACTCGAACGCCTGCAGCTGCAGCCGTCCGCGGAATGCGGCGAACACCTGCATCAGCGCCGCGAAACTGGGCAGCGCCAGCAGCATCACCCGGGTCGGCGGCGGCGGGTCGGTGAGCCACAGCGTCGCCTCCACCACGATCCCCAGCGTGCCTTCCGAGGCGATCGCCAGGTGGCGCAGGTCGTAGCCGCTGGAATCCTTCACCAGCGCGCGCCCCAGGCGCAGCACCTCACCGCTGCCGGTGACGAAGGTGAGCCCGGCGATCCAGTCGCGGGTATTGCCGTAGCGCACCACCCGGATGCCGCCGGCATTGGTGGCGATGTTGCCGCCGATGGTGCAGGAGCCGCGCGCGGCGAAGTCCACCGGGTAGTACAGCCCGTGCGCGCGCGCCGCCTCCTGCGCCAGCTGCAGCGGGATGCCGGCCTGCACGGTGAGGCTGCGGTCCACCGGATCGAAGCCCAGCACCTGGTTCATGCGTTCAAGGCTGACCACCAGCTCGCCGTTGGCGGCGACCGCCCCGCCCGACAGCCCGGTGCGTCCGCCCGAGGGCACCACCGCCACGCCCTCGGCGTTCGCCCAGCGCACGATGGCCTGCACCTCCTCCACGCTGCCCGGCAGGGCGATCGCCAGCGGCGCCGGCGTCCAGCGCCGGGTCCAGTCGCGGCCGTAGTGTGCAAGGTCGGCGGGATCGGTCAGCAGGAGCAGCCCCGGCAGGGCGGCGCGCAGCGAGGCAAGGCGGGCATCGGTCATGGAAAGGCGCGGGGCCGTCTGGACGTGGCCGGAACATAGCATGCCGCAGCGCAACAACGCGGGCGGTTTCTGGCTATAGTCGGCGCTCGTTTCCCCATCGCCTCGCCTGCACGCTGCCATGCCGCCGAAGAAGAAAACCTCGTTCCCGAAACAGGACATCCGCGTGCTGCTGCTGGAAGGCATCAGCGCGAGTGCGGTGGAGGCCTTCCGCGCGGCCGGCTATCCCCAGATCGAAGCCCACCCCAAGGCGCTGCCGGCCGACAAGCTCAAGGAGCGCATCGCCCACGCCCACATCCTCGGCATCCGCTCGCGCACGCAGCTGACCGCGGACGTGCTGGCCGAGGCCCGACGCCTGATCGCGGTCGGCTGCTTCTGCATCGGCACCAACCAGGTGGATCTGGACGCGGCCGAACTGGCCGGCATCCCGGTGTTCAACGCGCCCTACTCCAACACCCGCAGCGTGGCCGAACTGGTGGTGGCGCAAGCGGTGATGCTGATGCGCGGGATCCCGGAGAAGAACGCGCAGTGCCATCGCGGGATCTGGGACAAATCCGCCGCCGGCAGCCACGAGGTGCGCGGCAAGACGCTGGGGATCATCGGCTACGGCCACATCGGCACCCAGGTCGGCGTGCTGGCCGAAGCGCTGGGCATGCGGGTGATCTTCCACGACATCCAGACCAAGCTGGCGCTGGGCAACGCGCAGCCGGCCGCGGGGCTGGACGACCTGCTGGCGCGCGCCGACGTGGTGACCCTGCACGTGCCGGAGACTCCTGCAACACAATGGATGATCGATGCGGAAAAGCTGGCCCTGATGAAGCCGGGCGCGCATCTGATCAACGCCTCGCGCGGCAGTGTGGTGGTGATCGACGCGCTGGTCGCAGCGCTGGGCGCGGGCCATCTGGCCGGGGCCGCGGTGGACGTATTCCCGGTCGAACCAGAGGCCAACGGGCCAGGCTTCGAATCGCCCCTGCGCGGCTTCGACAACGTGCTGCTGACCCCGCACGTGGGCGGCAGCACGCTGGAGGCGCAGGACAACATCGGCACCGAAGTCGCCGCCAAGCTGATCCGCTACAGCGACAACGGCAGCACCCTGTCGGCCGTCAACTTCCCCGAGGTGGCGCTGCCGGAACACGCGGGCAGCCGGCGCTTCCTGCACATCCATCGCAACGTGCCGGGGATGCTCTCGCAGGTCAACGAGGTGTTCGGCCGGCATGCGCTCAACATCGACGGCCAGTTCCTGCGCACCCACCCGAAGGTGGGCTACGTGGTGATCGACGTGG
The DNA here is from genome assembly GCA_964469595.1 of uncultured Thermomonas sp. Classification (GTDB taxonomy): domain Bacteria; phylum Pseudomonadota; class Gammaproteobacteria; order Xanthomonadales; family Xanthomonadaceae; genus Thermomonas. Next base: position 7,028 of record CAYYAT010000041.1, on the reverse strand, counting down.
CCGCCGACGAGGCGCAGGCCGCCGCGCTGCGCGAGGAGCTGGCGGCGATCCCGGGCACCCTGCGCGCGCGCGTGCTGTATTGAGACCCGCCGCGCGCCCTACCGCCGCGCCATCCACTTGCCCGCCATCCGGCGCAGCGAGGCATCGGCCGCGGGATCGGCCGCCAGTTCGTCGATCCGGCGCCAGGCGAGGTCCAGCGACTCGGGGCTGACCACGAAGTCCTCGCATTCGCCGGCATGCACCACGTAGCGCACGTCGTAATGCCAGTGGCCCGGCACGCCCTTGTGCTCGGGGATCCAGTGGCGGTCGAGGTCGAAGATGCCGGGCGCAGGCCGCAGCCCGGGCAGGCCGGATTCCTCCTCTGCCTCGCGCAGCGCGGCCTGGCCGAGGTCGCGCTCGCCATCCGCATGCCCGCCCAGTTGCAGCCACATCCCCAGCTTGCGGTGGTGGGTCAGCAGCACCCGCCTACCTGCGCGATCCACCAGCCAGCACGAGGCGGTGAAATGCCCGGCCAGGCGCTCGCGCCGGAACGGATCCTGCGGATCATCCAGCAATGCGCGGAACAGGGCCAGCGTGTCCTGCTCGTCCGGATGGCGGCGGGCGTAGGCATCGAAATCGGCGGCAAGCGCGGCGTCCGCGTTGGGCATGGGCGGTGTTCCCGGTCAGGAGGATGAATGGGCGGCATTATCCCGCGCCATGACCGTGGGCGCTTGTGCCGGCGCCCCCCAAGCGTATAAGGTCGGCGGCTTGTGACTGCCCCTCGCGGCCGTCATCCATGCACCAGCTAGAAAGGGGAGCCACCTGATGCTGTTCCAGCGAGTCAAGCCGCTCGACAAGATCCTCGAGACCGCCGAAAAGAAAGGCCTCACGCGCCAGCTTGGCGCCTTCCAGCTGACCATGCTCGGGATCGGGGCCATCATCGGCACCGGCATCTTCGTGCTGACTGCCGCGGCGGCGCAGAAAGCCGGCCCGGGCATGATGTGGAGCTTCGTGATCGCCGGCGCGGTGTGCGCCGTGGCGGCGCTGTGCTACTCGGAAATCGCATCGATGGTGCCGGTGTCCGGTTCCGCCTACACCTATACCTACGCGGTGATGGGCGAGATCCTGGCGTGGATGGTGGGCTGGGCGCTGATCCTGGAATACGCGGTGGCCGCCTCCGCGGTCTCGGTCGGCTGGTCCGGCTACTTCATGGGCCTGGTGAAAAGCGCGACCGGGTTCGAACTGCCCGCGGCGCTGGCCGCAGGCCCGGCGTGGTCGTTCGCCAACGGCATGCCCCACGTCGATTTCAGCCACGGCGTGTTCAACCTGCCGGCGGTGGTGATCGCGCTGGCGGTCACCGGCCTGCTGGTGATCGGCACCACCGAGAGCGCGCGCGTCAACGCGATCCTGGTGGCGATCAAGATCACCGCGCTGACCGCGTTCATCGCGCTGACCCTGCCGGTCATCAACGGCGCGCACTTCGAACCCTTCGCGCCCAACGGCTGGTTCGGGCATGGCAACGGCTCGGGCCTCGGCATCGTCGGTGCCGCCGCCTCGATCTTCTTCGCCTACGTCGGTTTCGACGCGGTTTCCACCGCGGCCGAGGAAACCAAGAACCCGCAGCGCAACGTCCCGATCGGCCTGATCGGCAGCCTGGCGGTGTGCACCATCTTCTACCTGCTGGTGGCCGCAGGCGCGGTCGGCGCGATCGGCGCCCAGCCGACGGCCGTGGGCGTGCAGCCCGGCACGCCGGAGTTCGTCGCCCAGTGCCAGGCGCTGCTGGCGCAGGGCCAGCAGCCGCTGGTCTGCTCGAACGAGGCGCTGGCGCACGTGCTGCGCATGCTGAACCACCCGCGCGTGGGCGACATGGTCGGCCTCGCCGCGAACCTGGCGCTGCCCTCGGTGATCCTGATGATGCTGTACGGGCAGACCCGCATCTTCTTCGTGATGGCGCGCGACGGCCTGCTGCCCGAGACCCTGTCGGACGTGCATCCCAAGTGGAAGACCCCGCACAAGGTCACCCTCATCACCGGTCTGTTCGTCGCGCTGGCCGCCGCTCTGTTCCCGGTGGGCCAGCTGGCCGACATCTCCAACTCCGGCACCCTGTTCGCCTTCTTCATGGTGGCGCTGGCGGTGCTGATCCTGCGGGTCAAGGACCCGAAGCGCCACCGCCCGTTCCGCACCCCGCTGGTGTGGGTCGTGGCCCCGCTGGCCGCGGCCGGTACCGTGTTCCTGTTCGTCAACCTGCCGTTCGAGGCGAAGATGGTGCTGCCGGTCTGGGGCGGCATCGGGCTGGTGCTGTATTTCCTCTACGGCTTCCGCAAGAGCCACCTCGGCCATGGCGCCGTGGAAGTGCACGAAGGCGATGCCGGCATTCCGCCCAAGCCGGTTCCGCCGATCAAGGATTGACCGGCCCTGCTTTGGGCGAAGATCGAAAAACAAACGGCGCCTTGCGGCGCCGTTTGTTTTGGACGCGGCGAAAACGCCGCAGCCCGGCCCCGGGATCCAGCCCCTGTCAGGCCTTCTTCGCCCAGGCGCTGCACCAGCCCTTGGCCGCCACGCTGTTCTTCGGGAACAGCTGGCAGGGGCCATAGGCCGCGCCGGCGGCCCCCTTGAAGAAGTTGCAGTTGGCGCAGTGGCTGCCCGGCTTGAACGCCGGATGCTTGACGGTGGCCGCATCCTCGGCATAAGCCAGCGCCTTGGCCGCAGGATCGGCCGGAGTCAGCTTCGGCAGGTCGGCCGCCTGGGCCGACAGGGTGCGCAGCACCAACGGGGCCGCCGCGGCGGCCGCGGCGAGCGTCACGAAACGGCGGCGGGAGCGATCGAACGTCATGGAAAACCTCGAGGCGTGGCGGGAGTTCCGTGCAGCTTACGCCATCGGGGGGCGCCCGCACTGATCCGGGTCAATCCGCGCCGATGGCCGGCTGCATTATGCTATCCCGCTTCCCTGCCTCCGCACTCTGCATGCACGACCACGAGCGCGCCGCCCGCCAGTCGCTGATCGACCACTGCCGGGCGATGAACGCCAGCGGCCTGTCCCTGCACAAGTCCGGCAACGCCAGCCTGCGCTGGGGCACTGGCCTGCTGATCACGCCGACCGGCCGCGCCTACGATCGCCTGCTGCCGGAGGACATCGTGTATCTCGAGGCAGACGGCACCTGCCCGCCGGGGCAACTGCTCCCGTCCAGCGAATGGCGCTTCCACGTCGATATCCTGGCGGCGTTCCCGGACATGAACGCGGTGGTGCACGTGCATTCCACCCATGCCACCGCGCTGGCCTGCCTGGGTGAGGGCATCCCGGCCTTCCATTACATGGTCGCGGTGGCCGGGGGCGACCGCATCCCGTGCGCGGAGTACGCCACCTTCGGCACCGCCGCACTGTCGGACAACGTGCTGCGTGCGCTGGACGGCGGCCTGCGCGCCTGCCTGATGGCCAACCACGGCCAGGTGGCGACCGGCAAGACCCTGGCCGACGCCTATGCACTGGCGGAAGAGGTCGAGAACCTGGCCCGCCAGTACCTGCTGGCGCGCAGCCTGGGCCCAACCCGCGACCTGCCGCCTGAGGAAATGGCCGTGGTGCTGGAGAAGTTCAAGTATTACGGCCAGCAGCGCGCGCCAGAACGCGGCTGACCGTCCTGCTGCCGAATTGTCATTTGGAAGCGGCAGCGCAGCCGCTACACTGCGCGCATGGATACCCCCGCCTTCGACCATACCCTGTTCGCCGGCTGCGCCGCGCAGATCATCCAGCACACCCGCGAGCTGGCCGCGCGCGGCTGGACCCCGGCCACCGCCGGCAACTTCTCGATCCGGATGAGCCCGGAACACGCGGCCATCACCATTTCCGGCAAGGACAAAGGGCGCCTGACCGAGGCCGACATCATGGTGGTGGACATGGCCAACCACCCGGTCGCCACCCACCACCGCCCCTCGGCGGAAGCCGCGCTGCACACGCACCTGTACCGCAAGTTCCCCGACGTGGGCGCGGTGCTGCATACCCACTCCCCCACTCAGACCATTGCCGGCCTGCTGTACGCCGACCAGGGCCGGGTGCGCCTGCGCGGCTACGAGCTGTTCAAGGCCCTGCGCGGGCACACCACCCACGACACCGAGGTGGACCTGCCGGTGGTGCCGAACGCGCAGGACATGGACGTGCTGACCGCCAGCGTGGACGCCGTGCTGGAGCACCCCAACACCTGGGGCTACCTGATCGCCGGCCACGGCCTGTACGCCTGGGGCCGCGACATCAACGAGGCGCGCCGGCACCTGGACGCGTTCGAGTTCATGCTCGGCTGCGAGCTGGAAATGCGCCGCCTGGGCGCGCGCTGATTTGCGGAGGACGATGGCGATGAGCCGTTTGCGCATCTTCGACGAACACGCCCCCGACTCCCCGCTGCTGGCCACCACCGCGTTCGAGGCCATGGCGGCCGAGCTGGCGCGCATCGGGGTGCAACTGGAGCGCTGGCAGCCGGCGCACCCCGTCCAGCCGGGCGACGCCCCTGAGGCGATCATGGCCGCCTACCGCGCCGACATCGACCGCCTGATGGTGCAGCGCGGCTTCCAGAGCGTGGACGTGGTCAGCATCGCCCCGGACAACCCGCAGAAGGACGCGCTGCGCGCCAAGTTCCTCGACGAGCACTTCCACAAGGAAGACGAAGTACGCTTCTTCGTGGCCGGCAGCGGGCTATTCACCCTGCACGTGGGCGGCAAGGTGTACGAGGTGCTGTGCGAGGCCGGCGACCTGATCGCGGTGCCGGACGGGATGACCCACTGGTTCGACATGGGCCCAGCGCCCAGCTTCGTGGCGATCCGCTTCTTCACCACCCCGGACGGCTGGGTCGGCCACTTCACCGGCAGCGACATCGCGCAGCGGTTCCCGCGCTATGAGCAGGGGCAAGCGGCGTGACGACCGCCATCCTCACCGATATCGAAGGCACCACCTCGCCGATCGCCTTCGTGCGCGAGGTGCTGTTTCCGTATGCACGCGCGCGCCTGCCGGCTTTCGTGCGCACGCATGGCGGTGCGCCCGAGGTGCGCCGCTGGCTGGACACGGTGGCAACGGAAATCTCCGCCGGCACCTGCGACGACGGTGTACTGATCGAGACGCTGCAAGGCTGGATCGATCAGGATCGCAAGCATACCGCGCTGAAAGCGCTGCAAGGCATGATCTGGGAGGCCGGCTACCGCAACGGCGATTTCACCGCGCCGCTCTACCCCGACGTACTGCCCGCGCTGCAGGGCTGGCATGCGGCCGGGCACCGGTTGGCGGTGTACTCCTCCGGCTCGGTGCCGGCGCAGAAGCTGCTGTTCTCGCACACCGAGGCAGGCGATCTCACCCCGCTGTTTTCCGGCTTCTTCGACACCGAGGTCGGCGGCAAGCGCGAGGTTTCCAGCTACCGCGCGATCGCGCAGCGGCTTGGGCAGCCGCCAGAGACGATTCTGTTCCTGTCCGACGTGGTGGAGGAACTGGACGCCGCACGCGCGGCCGGGCTGCGCACCATCCTGCTCGACCGCACCCAGGATTACCCGCAGCCGCGGCTGGGGGAGGCCACCCACGGTCACCCGCGCGCGGAATCATTCGCACAGGTCACGCCCTGAGGCAGGCCGCCGGCGACACGGCCGTTCCCTTTGTGGTGCGCCTGTCGAACCACGGACGGGGGCGAACGAAATGGCCCCCCGCGCACCAGCGGGAAATGCGCGCGCCTACGGGGCAGCCTCGTCGAGGCGATAGCTGGTGCTGGCCTGCACCGGCCCGCGCCAGCGGTCGAACGCGCGCACCTCGATGCGATGCGTGCCTGCGGCCAGCGCGGTCGGCAGCGCGCCGCGCCAGAGGTGCATCGAAATCTCCGCTTCCGGCGAACGGTCGTAGCCGCGCAGCGTGGTCGCCTCGTCGTCGCGCCGGTTCTCGACCTGCAGGCGCGGATCCGGCAGCAGCACCTTCTTCATCGGCATCCACTCGCCGCCGTCCACCCGGAACTCAACGCGGGTGGCGTCGTCGCCCATGTACACGTTGGCAAACACACCCCAGGCCGGATACGCCCCGCGCCGCAGCACCTTCGGCGCCCACAGGCCGATCTGGGCATCGTCGGGGTCGCGCGCGGCATGCCAGGCCAGCGCGTAGTCGCCGCCCGGCTTGAGGGTGAGCACCGCGTAGCCGTTCGGGGTGCCGTCGGCCATCGTCGCGTCCGGGATGCCGGCGGCGTCCTTCACGCCCGACCAGTACGCCCCGCAGGCCGCGCCCAGGTTGAACTCGTGCAGTGGCGCCGCGCCCTGCCAGCCGTCGGCCGCGGTGTGCCAGTAGTGACGCTGGGCGTGGGTGTGCGCGCTCAGCACCAGCACGTGCGGGAACGGTTGCAGCAGCGCGAACAGGCGGGCGCGGTCGGCGTCGCGGAAGTTCTTCTTGCCCGGCTGGTCGAACAGCGGGATGTGCATCGCCAGCACCAGCAGGCGATCCTTGGGCAGTGTCGGCAGCCAGCGCTCGAGGAAGGCGAACTGGTCCTCGCGCAGGCCGCCGATATAGGCCGGCCGCTGCCCCGGCAGCGGAATCACGTCGTTCAGCACCACCACGTTGGCCAGCGCCGCCTGCCGCGCCTGGGTGTCCGGGCCGATCGCGGCGCGGAATGCCGCGCTGGCCGCCTCGCCCGCCGCAAGGTCCAGGTCGTGATTGCCCGGCGCGTACAGCCACGGCACCCCGAGCGATGCGGTGACCCGGCGCACCGCCGGCAGCAGGGCCGGCACATCGTCCACCAGATCGCCCAGGGTCAGGCCCAGGCGCGCCGGCACCCGCCCCTGCAAGGGCTGCACGATGTCGCGCTGGAAATAGTCCACGTCGGCGTCCGATTTCACCTGCGGGTCGCCGAACACCAGGACCTGCGCGTCCGCCCCGGCCAGCGCCGCCGGCGCGCGGCGATACTCGATGCAGCCCGGGCCGCGCCAGCCATCCGCGGCGGGCAGCGCCTGCGGGGCCTCCACCACCACCGGGACGCAGGCGGGCCGGTCGCCACCGGCCTGCGCGGCCGCGGCGGGAGGAAGGGCCGCCGCCAGCGGCAGCA
>CAYYAT010000040.1:0-9932 GCA_964469595.1 uncultured Thermomonas sp. | reverse complement strand
CGCAGGCGGTCGGCGGCGAGTTGCAGGTCCATCAGTAGCCCCCCGTCGCGTCGCGCCCGAACACCGGCGCCGGGCCGCTCTGCGCGGCGGCCAGGCCGCGGCCTGGCTGCTGCGCGGGCGGCAGGTCGGCGGGCAGGCCGAGGGTGACGGTGCCGCGCGCAAGTGCTTCCAGCAGGCGGCGGGCGTCCTCGTACTCGATGCGCACGCGCTCGGGCACGGCCTCGTCCCACAGGCGGTAGCGGGCAATCGCGCAGGCGATCCGTACCAGATGCGGTGGCACGGTCGGCAGCGGCAGCACGTAGCGGCCGGCCAGGTAGGCGTCGATCTCGGCACTGGCATCGGCCAGCGCCTGCGCCACCACTGCGGGGTCGGTCACGCCGGTGCCGGCAGGGTCACTGCGCTGGCGAATCTCCTCCTCACCGTAGCGCGTGGTCAGGTCCGCGAGGGTGGCGTAGGGCACCTCACGCCTCCTCGACGATCAGGAACGGGTCGGCGCGCAGCGCCTCGGCCTGCCAGGGCGCGGCCTCGACCACCCGCGGCTCGCGGGTGAAGGGGCCGAGCCCCGCGCGGTAGCGCGGCTGGCCGCCCAGCGCCGCCACGGTGCGCACCGCAAGGCGCACGGCGGCTGGGGATGGCGGAACATCGATCACGCCGTCGAGCGCGGGGTTGGCCGTCTTGCTGCGCGCCATGTCAGCCTCCGAAGTCGAACAGGATGAGCGCGCCTGCGGTCTCGGCGAGCGTGGCGCGCTGCGATGGCGTGAGCCGCTGCGCGTGAGCCACCTCGATGCGGGCGCCGGACTGCGCGGCGATGGCCGCCAGCTCCAGCCACTGCGGCTGGGTGAGCGCATGCGCGTCCACCCGCACCGCCGCGCCCAGCACCGCGGCCTCCTTCACCTGGGCGAACACCACCATCGCCATCACGCCACCCACGGCGAGACGATGACCTGCACCGCCCTGTAGTTGGGGTTGCTGCTGCCGGCGATCTGCTGCGACTCGATCAGCGCCAGCGCATCCGCGCGCAGGGTGGGCGGCACCACCAGCACCGTGGGCTTGATGCCCAGCGGGCGGCCACCGTCGGCCTTGAGCGACTGCATCGCCGCCATCGCGGCGTTGAAGTTCGCCGCATCGAGCGTGGCCTTGGACTTGTAGGCCATCTGCCAGAAGCCAAAGCCCGCGTTGCAGCGGTAGCGGATGCCGTAGCGGTATTCGTCACGCACGAACACGCCTTCGTCGCCCGTCGCGGTCATGGCTTCGAGCTCGGGCGTGGTGCGCTCCTGGAAGATGAGCGGCTTGAGCGCCCGGCTGGTGTCGAGCAGGTACCAGGGCGCGCCGGTGCCCGCTTGCAGGTTGGCCACCAGCGTCGCCGTGCCGCTGCCGTCCACGTTGGGATACACCGGGTGGTCGGTGTCGAAGAAGTTCTGGCCGTCGTAGCACAGGGTCGTCTCGCCCGCGGCGAGCAGGCCAAACACCAGTTCGTCGCCGTGCGCCTTGGCCGCGCGCCCCATCTCGGAAAACAGGGGCGTATAGATGCCGACGTTGTCGTCCTCGATGTCGGTGCGGCGCACCCCCACCGTGCCCTCGTAGAGCTTGTTGGTGACGGTGTAGCCCTGCGCGGCCATGTCCTTGACCACGCGGTCGCCCACCCACTCGCGCAGCTTGGGGAACTGGTTGAGCCAGCCGTAGGTGTTGCTGGCGTTGGAAGACGGCACGCGGGTGGCGACTTTTTCCCAGTCGGTGGGGGTGGCGGCCAGGGCGTCCTGGAACGCCTGGCTGTAGCCGGTGCGCAGGCTGGTGATCAGCGCGGGGGTGATGATGGCCATGGATCAGGTCTCCGGAGTGGATTCGAGGAAGGCGCAACCCGCGCCCGTGATGCAGTAGCGGTCGCCGTCGCGGCGCAGGTACCCCTGCTCGGCCAGGGTGGCCAGCAGGAAATCGGCGTGCGCGGCCAGGTCGGCCAGCACCCGCCGCGGCAGCCACCCGGCCACCTCCTGCTGGGTGGCCGTCATGCGCGCGGCATACAGGCGTTCCAGCAGGAGCCGGCGGGCGACGGCGTTCTCGCGCAGGACCTCACGCATGGGCCAGCGCGCGCTTGTGGGCCACGTAGGCCGCCTCGCTCATGCCCAGCGCGGCGATGACGTAGCGGTCCTCGTCGGTCAGGGCGTCGTCCTGGGCGCGGTGGGCGCTGGGGGCGCCGGCGGTGGGCACCACCACCGGGGCAGAGGCGGCCCAGGCGGCGAAGCCGGACGGGTCCTGGCTGGCGTAGGCCAGCGCCCAGTCCTGCATGGCCGGCACCAGCTTGCCGCTGCGCATGGCCTCGGCCACGGCGGTCTCGGCGGCGGCGCGCGCCTGCGCGGCCTGCAGCGCGGCCAGCTGCTCGGCCACGGCGCGGTGCTGCGCCACCGGCACCCATTCGGCAGGGTCGGGCTGGCGCGACTGCGCCGCTTGCGCGGCGGCCTCGGCGGCAGTCAGGCGGTCGATGAGCTTTTGCAGCTCGGCCGCCACCTCGTCGCCGGTGGCGGTGACGGGCAGGTTGAGGATCATGATCAGGCGTTCCAGCAGGTCGTCCACGGCGTGGGCCTCCAGTTGGCGCGCCGCGGCGGCGCGCAGGTGCAGGTTGGGGGTATGGGTGAGGCCGGCGCCGACCAGCTCGACGATGGCGCCGTCCTTGCGGTGCATGAACACGGGGGACAGGTAGCGGTACTCGCGCGCGGCCAGCAGCGCGGCGGCCTGCGGCGTCCACGCCACCTGCGCCCACAGGCCGTCGGCGCGCAGCTCCAGCGCCTTGATCCAGCCGGCGGCCGGCACCGGGCCGGCCTTGTCGGTGGCGGTCCCGCCGGAATGAGGTGCACCCACTCCGGCGGGGCGTCCCCACCCGTCGAGGAATCGGCATCGTGCAGCGCGATGGCCAGCACGTCGCGCGCGAGCTGGGGGCTGAAGCGGGAGGGTGCGCGGGACGGCGTGGCCATGCGTCCAGAATCCAGCGCGGGCGCGGCCTGCAACAGGCCGACCCGGGTCGGCCCGCAAAAAGAAAGGCCGCTTGCGCGGCCTGTGAAGGGGGTGCAAGGGGTCTTCGCGATCAGGTCGCGCGCGGGGCCGCGGCCGGGGCATAGCCAAGGCAGATACCAACCGCGCGAGCGTGGGATGCAAGATGGCCGTTCAGGCCGGGCGCACAGAACGCGCCCAGAGGCCCGCCAGCACCCGTGGCTCACCCATCACCCCACCAACCGCACCCGCGCCGTTTTTAAACGCGATTTACACGCGTTTAAACGCACCGCTTAGCCTCACCCTCCCGCGGCATCCTCCAAAGCGCGCGCCAGGAGGTCCAAAACGGCGTCCCGGTCCCCGGTGCCGAGCCACTCGCCGGCGGCGGTGACGGGGAGGAACGGACGCGCCGGGATGTCGCCCCAGGGGATGGGCGCGCCGCGCCGGGTGCGGCCGAACTGCCCCCGGCGTGCGCCGACCTGCTGCACGCCGGCGTAGCGCTGCGGGCTGCCGATGAACACGCTGTCGCGTCCGGCCTGGTAGTACAGGCGCTGGGAGAGCTGGCGGCTCTCGCCGATCAGCGGCTTCTTGGCGGCGGTGCGGGCCTGGCCGCGCTTGCTCAGGCTGCCGTCCTTCTTGTAGCTGCCGGCGTAGCGCGCGGCGTAGGCGGCCAGGGTGCTGGGGCGGTTGGGCGCCCACGGCCGCCCGTCCGGGCCGGTGCTGGTGGCGAACCGCTGCTTGGCGCGATCCAGCAGCTCCTCGCCGATGTCCTGCATCACCGGGGTGAGGTCGGCCAGGCGCTGCCGCAGCCGCGCCAGCGCGTCCTGCAACTGCCGGTCGTCGATGTGGATCTGGATCATCGCGGCTCCTTGCGTGCGGCGGCACGCTCCGCCGCGCGGCTTGAGGTGCGGGCGGGGCAGGCTATACTGCGGCCCGTGGCCAGCGCATGGCGCCGTCCGGCTCATACCCGGAAGCGTTGCGGACGTTAGGCGCCGGGGCTGGCCATTTCCGCGCGCTTTTCAGGACCAGCATTCGCCGCCCGGTGGGCTGATGTACTGACATGGTTGCGCTATGCTTGCAGCAGGCTGTGGCGCCGTGTGCCCCGACTGGCAAGGGGGCCGCCGGTCTTTCCGGTAGGCGTACATGGGTTCGATTCCCATCCGGCGTCACATGCCGCCCTCCAGCTCCACCAGCTTTCCTCGCGCCACCTCCGAGCGCAAGGAGCCCGTCTCGATCAGGCGGCTGGCTGTGCGCACGACGTTGTGGCCTGCGCCACGGTAATCGACGAGCACGACGATCTTTGCCTTGTCCGATCCAGAGTCGTAGATCAACAGCATTTCTTGCTTTGGCTCAATGCGCAGCAGCACGGCCTGCGGCGTGCGCAGGTGCAGCGGCAGCGCTCGATACCAGAGCGGATCCACGGCCTTACCGTCTTTCACCTTCGATGGGCGCATCGCATGCGTGATGTCCTGATCCCTGACCGTCAGCTCGGCGGTTTTGATCGTGGCGCCCTGCGACAGACCGGCGCGCACCCATGCAGCGCGCATGGCGCCGACGAAATGCGCGCGGCCTTGTGGCTTACGGTGGGTGATGAGATCGTCGGCGATCTGACCGAAGCGTGCTGCCAGCAAATCGAAAACATAGGGCGGCCAGGCATCGACCATCTGCGCGCCGATTAGTGCTTGCTGGCCTGGAAGCTTGCGCAGGAGCGCATCCAGCATGCGCATGTCAGCGCATTGTCTGTCACCGCCTGTCGCGTGCGCCTCTTTACACAGCACCGTAGCCCCCGGCATGTAGTCCCAGCCCGCGTCCACGCCGGGCAGGCGGCCGCGGCTGTCGCGGGCGTCCCAGCCCTTGGGCGGGGCGGTGTAGCCGGCCTTGCCGCCGCGGCGCAGGGCGGCGTCCATGTCGCGCGCGCCGACCACGTAGCAGCTGCAGTTCCAGGCGCTGGGCGGATAGTGGGTGCGCCAGAAGGGGTGGTCGGCGGGCAGCACCAGCCCGTCCCAGGCCAGGTGCTGCGGGCGGGGGTCGCGGCTGGCGCCGTGGCGGTACACCCACAGCGGGAAGGCGCGCAGCTGGGCCAGGCGGCCGGCGGCGTAGCTGGTGGCCTGGTTGGTGGTGTAGATGATGCGGGTGCGCCAGGCGCGGCCGGCGGCGCTGCCGCTGCCGGTCCAGCCCTGCCAGCCCTGGCGCTGGACGATCTGCCCGAAGCGGGCGCGGAACTGGTCCAGGGTCTCGCCGCCGGCGATGGCGGCATCCACCGCGGCGGCGAGGTCGGCCAGCAGGTCGGCGCGGGCGGCGCCGGCCACCATGAAGGCGCGGTCGTGCGCGCCCTTCCACAGGTCGCGCCAGGTGGCGGTGGGCACCAGCTCGCCCAGCTTGCCGCGGAAGAAGGCCACCTGCTCCGGGAACGGGCGCCCCAGCGCGAAGGTCAGCTCCTCCGGGGTAATGGGCATGCTCAGCCCTCGCTGTCGGCCTGCGCGGCCAGGCGGCCGGCGAGGTCGGCGGCGGCGAAGGCCATGGCCATGACCTCGGCCAGGGTGTCCTGCGGCAGGTCGGCGTAGGCGGCCAGCAGCGCATCGCGCAGGGCGGGCAGGCTCTCGGCCTCGTCCACCAGCGTCTTGATGCGGTCCATGATCGCGGCCCAGGCCGGGGCGGTGGCCGCCTCGAGGCGATCGGCGTGGCGCTCGGGCAGGTCCAGCGCGGCGGCGGACAGCGGCGCCGCGGCGGCGCCGGCGGCATGCGCGGCCGGCATCCCGCAGCCGCAGCCGGGGCCGTGGGGCGCGACATCGCGCGTAGCAACGGCGACATCGCGCGTCGCGGCCTGTGCCGACGGCGCCGGATCGGGCCGGATCGGGCCGGATCCGGCCGGATCGAGCACGGCTTCGCCGGGCTGGGCCTCGGGGATGCCGAAGCGCTCGCGCACCCACCACTGCGGGATGGGCAGGCCGGCCTGCTGCAGCTGCACCACCTGCTGCGCCAGCCCGGCCAGGTCGTCGGGGTCGTCCGCCACCAGGCGCAGGCTGGGCAGCGGGGTGTCCTCGCCCAGGTTCAGCCGCACCAGCGGGCCGATCAGGTCACGCAGCAGGGTAGCGGCGATGGCGCGGGCGTCGGCGCGCAGGATGTCGTCGCGCACCTCGGCATGCACCCGCGCCTGGGCCAGGCTGCCGCTGCTGCCGCTGTCGGTGGTCATGGTCTGGCCGAGCACGGCCTTGCTGACCTGCCGGTCGAGGTAGTCGATCAGGCCGTGGTACAGATCGGCCGAGCCGGTCTTGCCGGCGGCCTCCACTAGTTCCAGTGCCATGCCCTCGGGGATCACCGCGGCGGCATCGGAGCCCAGGCCGAACACCGCTTGACGGAGTACGGCCACGTCGTCGGGGCTGGCCGAGTCCGGATATTTGCCGATGCGGATGGGCTGCCCGTACAGCTCCGCAAACCGCGCCCAATCGCGCATCGCATAGGATTTGAACACCCAGGCCCACAAAGCCGAGCGGGCCACCCCGCCCAGCAGCGGCACGCCGGCGGCCAGTGGCGGCACGTGCTGGATCATGCGGTAGGGCGGGATGTCCGCGCCTTCCGGGCTGCCGTCGGCCAGGCGCAGGGTGCGCCCGCTGTCGCGGTCGAAGGTGAACCAGTGCGCCTCGCGCGGCTCGATCCGCGCCGGCAGCCAGGTGCGGCCGCGGGTGTCCCAGACGATCTCGGCCACGGCGAAACCCTTGGCCACCGCGTCCATGAGGTGGGCGATCAGGCCTGGCAGGTCGATGCTTTCCAGCGTCGTCCGCACCAGGTCGGCGGCGGCGATGGCCGGGGGGCTGTCGTCCCAGGGCTGGATGTCCACCGGCAGCCCGGCCACGGCCAGGGTGCGGGTCTGCAGCACCGCGCGGTAGTGCAGATCTTTCTCGCGGATGTCGTCGGCGGCCAGCAGGAAGTCGTGGGCATCGCCCATCGCCGCCCGCCGCAGCAGGTCGGCCACCGCGCCCGGGGTCAGGCTGGCCAGCGGCCGCCATTGCCAGGCGCTGCGCAGCCCGACCTGGCTGGGGCGGGCGATCTCCTGCCGCAGTGCGGCGGCGTCGGATTTGGTCACCATGCGCTCCACTCCTGTGCATGCGGCTCGCGCGGCGGCGCGAAAGTGCGCCGCGCGAGGGATTCGTAGGCGAACACCGGCGCGCCGCCCTCGCCGGCGGCGGCGCAGGCCAGCGCCAGCGACCAGAATCGGTCGGCGTGGCCGGCGCCGGTGCGCTCGGCCAGCAGGCGCGGCACGCCGCCGGTGCCGGGCTCCATGCGCACGGCGCGCAGGTCGTCGATCAGCTCGAGCCGGTACGGCTCGGCCACCGGCAGCCGCAGGCGGCGGGCCTGCAGCCGGTCCTTCAGCGCCACCGCCATGTCCAGCTTGCTGGTGGCGGTGAACACCACCCCGCGCACGCGGTAGTGGCCGTGGCGGCGCTGGGCTTCCTGCACCGGCATTTCGCCCATGCCGGTCTGGTCGATGCAGGCGCGCACCACGCGGTAGGCGCGCATCACGCCGTCGAGGGTGGCCAGTTGGGCGGCGAAGCTCTCGCCGCGCATGACGGTCATCTCGCGCAGGGCCAGCACGCCGGCGCCGATGTCCTCCAGCACACTGATTACCGACAGGTCGCCGCGGGCGGCGATGTCCATGCCGACATAGCAGGGGTTGCCCGCGTAGTCCGGTAGGGGATCGGCCTCCAGCGCGGTCAGGATTTCCTGATAGCCCAGCCACTCGCGGGCGGCGCGGTCCAGGAACTGGCACTCGAACTCCTGCGCCCAGGTGTCGGGGTCGGCGGCGGCGCGGCGCAGCTCGGCGATGTCGCGCGGCAGGCCATCGGCCACGGCGTCGTGAATGGTGACCACGTGCCGGCTGAACAGGCCGCCCAGGCCGTCGCGCATGATCTCGTGGAACATGTCGCCGGTGCCGTTGGGGGTGCTGATCACCCGCAGCTTCAGCCCCGGCTTGGACACCACCGGGACCAGCGCGCGCCACAGCGCGCGGTTGTCCTTGTGGTGCGCGAACTCGTCCAGGATGAGGTTGTCGGACATGCCGCGCGCGGTTTCCGGCTTGGCGGCGATGGCGCGGATGTAGCTGCCGCCGGGAAGCTTGACGGCGTGCGCCAGCTCCTCGGCGCCGAGGCTGGCGTCGGTGATCTCCTCGAACGCGGCGCCGATGGCGCGCATGTGCAGGGCGGCGCCGTTGCGGATGGCGTCCAGCGCGCGGTCGCGGCTGATGGAGAGGATGGTCCAGCGCGCGATGCGGCCGCTGGCCTCGGCGTCCAGGCAGTCGAGCACGGCCTCCAGCGTGGTGGTGAAGGTCTTGCCGGTCTGGCGGCTCCACAGGCCGGCCTTCCAGCGGCTGGCGTCGGCCAGATAGCGCCGCTGGTAGGCGTACAGGACGGGCGCCTCAGCCGCCATAAAGCCCCTCGCGGATGGCGCGCAGGGTGTCGGCATCGAGGCGCTTGCCGGCGCGGCCGGCAGCGGCCTCCACCGCGTCCAGGCGCGCGCGTACCTCGTCGGCCCAGCGTTTCTGGCCGATGCTGGCGCGGCTGGCGTCGGCGATGGCGCGCGCGGCGCCGGAGAGCAGCTTGATCTGCTCGGCGGGGTCGGCCTCGGCCTCGTGCATGCCGACCAGGGCCTCGAACAGGCGCGACTGCACCATGCGGATGACGGCGGCGCTGTGCTCGTCGGCATCGTCCGGGTGGGCGGCCACGATCTGGCGGGCGGCCTCGGTGCTGGCGCGGATGGCGGCCATCGTGCGCTGCACGCGCGCGTCGTAGCGGTGCAGGCTGCTCTTGCCGATCTCGTAGCCCTGCTCCTTGAGCCACGCGGCCAGCGCCTCGTAGCCGCCGTGGCTGCGGTCGGCCAGCAGGCGCTCGAGCTGCGCTTTCAGCGCGGCCGGCAGGGCATCCACCTTGCTGCGGCGGGCCATGTCACCACCGCGGCGGGCGGAACACGCCGGACGGCGGTTCCGCGCGGTATTCGACGACGGCCTCGCCGTCGGCGGTGATCTCGGCCCACCACACCGGCCCCTTGTCGGCGATGTGGATCAGGCCGCGCAGGCGCAGGCTGTTCATCTCGGCGCGCATCTGCGCCTCGGTGGTGCGCAGCAGGGAGTCGCGGGCGGCGCTCAGCAGCAGGGTCTCGTCGGCGCCGTAGGGCCGGGCGTGCCACAGCGCGACCAGGATGGTCCAGCGCAGCACCTCGCGCTCGGCGCGCGGCAGGTCGATGGCCGCGGCGATGCGGTCGCGCTCACTCATCTCGCTCACCTCGCAGTATCAGTTCGTACAGGCGGTCCAGCTTCACGTTGATCACGGTGTATTCGCGGATGGCGTCGTCGCGCCGCTGGTAGTGCAGCGGCAGTTCGGCGATCAGGCGTTTGACCTCGGCGTCCACCCGGCCCACCTCGCGCGCCACGTCGTCGATCCGGGTGAGCTTCTTCTCGATGTCCGACAACAGCCGCCCGGCGAACCACTTGAGCAGGGCGAACACGCCGCCAAGCAGGGCGCTGCCGACGGCCAGCAGGGCCGGCCAGTTGACCGCGCCGACCATCACGTCACCTTCCATGCGTCACCTCGTCCCAGCGCCGGATCGCGTCGATGCGGGCGCGGCACTGCTCGTAGAGGGCGGCGGCGTCGAGCGCCCAGCCGGCGATGTCGGCGTCGGTGCTGGCGCGCTCGCCGGGATCGGCGGCAGCGGCGGGGCCGGCTGCAGCAGGGCCGGCGGCAGGCGCGGGCACGGCGGCGGCGAAGGCGGGCGCACGGTGGAGCACGCGGCGAGCATCGGCAGACAGGCAAGCGCGGCCCGAAGTGGTGGCGGCAAGGTCACGGCGCAGTTCCTCGGTGGTGGCAGTCGCGCGCGCCAGGCGCTGCTGCAGGTCGGTGATGGCGGCGGCGTCGGCGCTGCGGGCGCGGGCGATGGCCTCGGCGCGGGCGCGCTCGGCG
>CAYYAT010000039.1:3894-10034 GCA_964469595.1 uncultured Thermomonas sp. | reverse complement strand
GATCCTGGAGGCGATGGACTGGCTGGGGCTGGATTACGACGAAGGCCCGGTTTACCAGACCCAGCGCCTCGACCGCTACCGCGAGGTGGCTGAGCAGCTCATCGCCGCCGGCCATGCCTATTACGCCTACGAGACCAAGGAAGAGCTCGAGGCGATGCGCGAGGCGGCGATGGCCGCCGGCGAGAAGCCGCGCTACAACGGCGCCTACCGCGACGCCAATGCGGGCTGGCGCGACGACCCGAACCGGGTGATCCGCTTCAGGAACCCGCTGGAGGGCACGGTGGCCTGGGACGATGCGGTCAAGGGCCGGATCGAGATCGCCAACAGCGAGCTCGACGACCTGGTGATCTTCCGCAGCGACGGCTACGCCACCTACAACTTCGCGGTGGTGGTGGACGACATCGACATGGCCATCACCCACGTGGTGCGCGGCGACGACCACGTCAACAACACCCCGCGCCAGATCAACATCTACCGCGCGCTGGGCGCGCCGGTGCCGGTGTTCGCGCACCTGCCGATGATCCTCGACGAGCACGGCGCCAAGCTGTCCAAGCGCACCGGCGCGGCCGACGTGATGCAGTACCGCGACATGGGCTACCTCCCGCATGCGCTGCTGAACTATCTGGTGCGGCTGGGCTGGTCGCACGGCGACCAGGAGATCTTCTCGCTCGCGCAGATGCAGGCGCTGTTCGACCTGGCCGACGTCAACGCCAAGGCCTCGCGGCTGGATGCGGCCAAGCTCGGCTGGATGAACCAGCAGTACCTGAAGTCGGACGATCCCGAGGCCGTCGCCAGGCACCTGGTGTGGCACCTGCAGCAGGCCGGCTATGACCTCGCCCGCGGACCGCAGCCGGCCGAGCTGGTGCTGGCGCTGCGCGAGCGCGTGCAGACCCTGAAGGAAATGGCGGAGAAGTCCGCGGTGTGGTTCCAGCCGCTCACCGACTACGACGCGGCGGCGGTGGCCAAGCACCTGGTGCCCGCCGCGCAGGCGCCGCTGATGGCGGCGCGCGCGCGCCTGGCCGCGCTCGCGGACTGGACCCCGGAGGCGATCGCCGACACGCTGAAGGCCACTGCCGAGGCGCAGGGCATCGGCATGGGCAAGATCGCGCAGCCGCTGCGGGTGGCCATCACCGGCACCCAGGTCAGCCCCGACATCGGCTGGACGGTGTATCTATGCGGGCGTGACGAGGCGCTGGCGCGGATCGACGCCGCCCTTGCAAAGATCCCCGCGGCGACCTAGATCAAGACCATGGCCAAGCCGCACGCCTGCACCGATCCCCGCCACCACGTGCACGACGCGCACGGGTTCGTGGCCGCGGTCGAGCGTGCCTGCGGCGAACGCGGGCTGCGCCTCACCGCGCCGCGCGCGCGCGTGCTCGGCCTGATCGCGGAGGCCGGCCAGCCGGTCAAGGCCTACGACCTGCTGGATCGATTCCGCGCGCTGGACGACGCCGGCAGCGTGGCGCCGCCGACGGTGTACCGCGCGCTGGATTTTCTGCTCGCCAACGGTTTCATCCACAAGCTGGAATCGATCAACGCGTTCGTCGCCTGCCACCATCCGAACGCGGCCCAGCACTCGGTGCCGTTTTTGATCTGCGACCGCTGCCATTCCGCGACCGAGCTGGAGGACGCCAGCATCGTCGCCCAGCTCGACGTGGCCGCGCGCGCGCTGGGGTTTGCCCCGCAGGCGCAGACGCTGGAAGTGCACGGCCTGTGCGCGCGCTGCGCACAGGCCGCCTGAGCCCCGGAAGGGCCGAGTCTCGGAAGGACTGGCCCTTGAAAGAACTGGGCCTCAGAAGAACACGCGCACGCCGAAGCCGACGCTGCGGCCGGGCAGCATCACCTGGTCCTTGAGGAACGAGGTGTGCACGCGTGCGACCTGATTGGTCAGGTTGCTGCCGTCCGCGAACAGCTCCCAGCTGAGGTTGCCGCTGTCGAAATGGCGGGACAGGTGCGCGTCCACCAGGGTATAGCCGGCGGTGGGCGTTTCGTTGGCGGCCACGTCGCTCTGGCGGCTGGTGCGGGTGGCGCCCAGCGCGGCGCGCCAGCCTTCGTGCTGCCAGCGCAGCTGCGCGCCGAGCCGGGCCGGCGCGATCCGCGGCAGGTTGCCGCCGCCGTTGGCGAGGGTGGCGCGCACGCTGTCGCCGAACACCCGCAGGTCCCAGTCACCGCTGTCGTTGCGGGCGAGGTGGAAGCTGGCCTCGCCCTCCAGCCCGCGGAAGCGCGCATTCGCCTGCGTCCACTGGCGCACCGGCAGGTCCTGGTCGCCTTCCGCCCAGTACCAGGTGTTGCCGGTATCGGCCAGGTAGATGAAGTTGTCGAAGCGGTTGTAATAGGCCGAGACCTTGGCCTCCACCCAGTCGGCCTGGTACTGCAGGCCCAGCTCCAGCTGGTTGGCGGCCTCCTTGCGCAGGTTGGGGTTGCCGATCTCGTAGGCGAGGGTGGCGATGTGCGGGCCGTCGGAGAACAGCTCTTCCTCCACCGGCGCGCGTTCGGCGCGGTCGAGGTTGAGGGTGAGCTTCCACGCGTCCGACAGCTTCCAGCCGCCGGCCAGCGACAGGCTGAGCGGGCGGAAATCGCGGCTCGCGGCGTCCACCGGGCTCGACTTGACGTTGTCCACGCGCGCGCCGAGGTCGAGCTGGAACCCGTCCCAGCTGCGGCGGGCGACGCCGAACACGCCCCAGGCGCGGGTGCTGGTCTGCGGCACGAAGGCCTCCTCGCCGATCGCGAGGAAGGTGCTGGCCGAGAGCTGGGTGCCGAGCGCGCCCTGCCAGCCGTCGCGACTGCCGAAAGTGGCCTCGACCCGGCCCTCGTTGGCGTTCTTGCGGAAGCGGGTGCCTGGGGTGTCGCCCTCGAACTCGGTGTGCTCGTAGCCGGTGTGCGCCAGCGAGAAGCGCAGGCCGTTGCCCGCGCCCCATAGGTCGTTCAGTGCACCCTTGGCCTCGTAGCGGTCCTGGTGCATCTTCAGGTACACCCCGCGCTCGCCGAGGACGGGGTTGCCGGGTTCGCCCGGGTTGCCGTATTCGTCGTTGAAGCGCGAGGCGGACAGGCCCACGTAGCCCCAGTCGCCCAGCAGCGAACCGCCCAGCGCGCCGCTGCGGGTGTCGATGAACGAGTTGTACTGGCGGCCATCGGGGGTGGTGTAGTCGGGGGCGTGGCGGTACACCGCATCGGCGTGCAGGGCGAAGCGGTCGTTGCCGCCGTCCACCCGCGCCATGGTGGTGTTGCCGCCCTGGTCGCCGCCGAAGAAGCGGGTCTCGGCGCGGCCGCTGAAGCCGTTGTCGACCGGGCCATCCGGGATGCGGCCATCGACCACGTTCACCGCGCCGCCGATCGCACCGCTGCCGTACAGCAGGGTGGACGGGCCTTTCAGCACCTCGATCTGGTCGGCCAGGAACGGCTCGATCGCCGGCGCGTGGTCCTGGCTGACGGTGGACACGTCCTGGCTGGACAGCCCGCCGGACAGGATGGCCACGCGCGGGCCGTCCATGCCGCGGATGATCGGGCGGCCGACCCCGGGCCCGAAGTTGGAGCTCTGCACGCCGGGCACGCTGGACACGGTTTCGCCCAGGGTGGCCGCGCGGTTCTCGTCCAGGCGCGCGCCCGAGAGCACCTCGGTCGGCTTGCTCAGGGTGTCCGCGGTGTCCTGCAGCGCGCTGGCGGTCACCACCACGCCGGCCAGGTCCTTCACGTGCTTCTCCTTGGACTCCTCCTGATGGCGAGTGTCGCTGCCGGGTGGGGTGGCCTGCGGGGGCGTGGCCTGTGGGGCTTGCTGGGCATGCAGCGGCAGGGCGGCGAGCAGGGCGATAGCGAGCAGGGTCTGGCGGGGCATGAGGGGTAGATGGCAGGAGGAAGTGGGGATATGATATGTTATACTGTATCAATCGAAGCAACCGATACCTGCCGGAAGTCATGTCCCCGCAACGCCTGCAATGGCTGGACCGCCTCGGCGCCGCCGGGTCGCTGCTGTGCGCGATCCACTGCGCGCTGCTGCCGCTGGCGATCGCCCTGCTGCCGTCGCTGGGCGTGGCGGTGCTGGCGGGCGACGGCTTCGAGCACGGGTTCGTGGCCTTCGCCAGCGTGTTCGCCCTGCTGGTCCTGGGCTGGAGCTACCGCCGCCACCGTGCGCTGCGTGCGCTGCTGCTGCTGGTGCCGGGGCTGGCGCTGCTGTGGTGGGCGGTGCTGTCCCCGCCGCTGCATGCCTCGACCTGGCCGCATGCGCTGGTGATGACCACCGGCGGCGCCCTGGTGGGCCTGGCCCACTGGGCCAACCTGCGCCTGAACCATGCGCACGCCCATTGCCGGGCGTGTGCCCACGGCGCGTGCTAGACTTGCGCCCCTCGCGCGCGGCGCGAACCAATTTCCACGATTCGATCCAGGAGCAGCACGATGGGCAAGGGCGACCGCAAGACCGCCAAGGGCAAGCGCTACAACGCCAGCTATGGCAATGCGCGGCCGAAGACCGTCACCAAGTCGGCCGGCACCGCCGCCGCCCCGGTGGCGAAGAAGACCGCTGGCAAGGCGGTGGCCAAGAAGGCGGTGAAGAAGGCCGCGGCCTGATCCCCCCGCCCCGCAGGCTCGCGACGAAACCCCGCCCAGGCGGGGTTTCGTGCGTCTGGGCGAAGCAGGATGTGGCTCAGCGGCTGGCGCCGGCCTCGATTTCGCCCCACGCCCGCAGCAGGTTGCCGCCGAGCAGCTTGCGGATGTCGGCATCGGTGTACCCGCGCGCCTGCAGCCCGGCCACCAGGTTCGGATAGTCGGCCACCGAGGCCAGGCCTTCGGCCAGCTCGCCGTCCACGCCGTCGAAGTCCGAGCCGATGCCGACGTGGTCGATGCCGATCAGCTTCACCCCGTAATCGATCTGGTCCAGCACCTGCGCCAGCGTGCTGGTGCGCGGCGGGTGCTTGGGCGCCCAGTCGCGGTCGAACGCGGCGCGGTCCAGCGGCGGCTTGCCCTGCGCGATCAGCTCGGCGTTGTGCTGGTTGAACGCCTGGCGCGCGCGGAAGAAGGCCTGCATGTCCTGTGCGGCCTCGGGGCTGATGAAGCCGGTGCCGAACGGGATCTGCACCACGCCGCCGCGCGCCGCTACCGCCTTGGCGATTTCGTCGCTGATGTTGCGTTCGAAGCCGGGAGTGAAGTGGCGGAACGCGGAATGGCTGGCGATCACCGGCACCTTGCTCAGCCGGATCGCCTCCAGCGTCGAGGCGTCGCCCAGATGCGAGACATCCACCATCATGCCGAGGCGGTTCATCTCCGCCACCACCTGGCGGCCGAACGGGCTCAGCCCGTTCCAGCGCTTCTCCTGCGCATAGGAAGAGTCCGCGATGCGGTTGGCTGCGCTGTGCGCCAGGGTGATGTAGCGCACGCCGCGGTCGAAGAAGAACTGGACGTTGCCGGGATCGTCCCCGAGCGGCGCGCCGTTCTCCATGCCCAGCGGCAGCAGCACCCGCCCGCCCGCACGCAGGCGCGCCACGTCGCGCGGCGAAGTGAGCAGCGCGAACTTGTCGGGATGCCGCTGCGCCAGCGCCTGCACCGCGTCGATCATCTCGTTGGCCACCTGCCAGGCGCTGCCATCGGCGTCCTGCGCGGGCGAGGTGTAGATCGACATGAACGCCACGTCGAGCCCGCCGCGCCGGGCCTTGACGTAATCGAACTCGCGGTCGGGCTGCTCGCGGTCAAGGTCGGCCCAGTGCTCCAGCAGGCGGGTGGGCGCATCGATGTGGGTATCCACGATCACGGCCTGCTGCGCCAGGCGCTGCGCGGCCTGCGGCGCCTGCGCGTGGCAGGTGAAGGTGAGCGATAGGCAGGCGGCGAGCAGGGGCAGGCGCATGGTGGGCTCCTTGGGTCAGGACAGCGGGCGGCCGGCGACGTACACGCGCTCGGCCAACTGGCCGCCGAGCCAGTAGCACAGCTCGGCGGGGTGGGAGATGTTCCACAGCACGAAATCGGCGCGCAGCCCGGCGCGCAGCTGGCCGCGGTCGGAGAGCCCGAGCGCGCTCGCGGCGTGCACGGTGGCGCCGCGCAGCGCTTCCTCGGGCGTGAGCCGGAAGTGGGTGCAGGCCAGCTGCATGGCCTGGCGCAGCGACAGCAGCGGCGAAGTGCCGGGGTTGCAGTCGGTGGCCACCGCCATCGCCACGCCG
>CAYYAT010000039.1:0-3884 GCA_964469595.1 uncultured Thermomonas sp. | reverse complement strand
CCGCAGCTGCTGGCGGTCGTGGAGAGCTTTCAGGGCCAGGTCCTGCGCTTCGAGCGACAGGCTGCGGTTACGGCGGCACGGGTGGAGGGTGCCCTGACGTTGCGCATCGTCGCCCGGGGCGCGGCGCAGCAGGGCGACGGGCGGCAGCTTGGTCTCGCGCAGCACATGGAAGGCGCCGGGCAGCAGGACGGCCACCGTGCCGTGGGCCGCCATCGCACGCACGCCGGCGGCGCTGGTGTACTCCAGATGATCTGCCGACAGCGCATGGAACTCGGCGGCCAGCGCGGCGCCGCCGAGGTCGCTGAGCTGGTCGGCGTGCAGCTTCACCGGCAACCCCAGCGCGCGCGTGGCCTCGAATACGCGCCGGGTCTGCGCCGGGGTGAAGCCGATGCCCTCGCAGAAGACGTCCACCGCATCCACCAGCCCTTCCGCGTGCAGGCGCGGCAGCCAGGTGATCACGGCGTCGATGTAGCCATCGGGATCGCCGGCGAACTCCGGCGGCAGCGCGTGCGCGCCCAGGAAGGTGGTGCGCACGGTGATGCCCAGCCGCTCGCCGATCCGGCGCGCCACGCGCAGCAGCTTGCGCTCGCTGTCGAACTCCAGGCCATAGCCGGACTTGATCTCGAGCGTGGTTGCCCCGTCCCGCAGCAGCGCGCAGGCGCGTGGCAGCGACTGCTCCAGCAGGGTCTCCTCGCTCGCAGCGCGCACCGCGCGCACGCTCGACAGGATGCCGCCGCCGGCGCGGGCGATGTCCGCATAGCTGGCGCCGTTGAGGCGCAGGTCGAACTCGTGCGCGCGGTGGCCGGCAAACACCAGATGGGTGTGGCAGTCGATCAGGCCTGGGGTCACCCAGCCGCGGGCTTCGATCACCTCGCGCGCGAGCTCGGTGGGGGGCGCAGGCAGGGCGCTGCGCGGGCCGACATACGCCAGCACGCCGTCGCGCCAGCCCAGTGCGCCGTCCTCGACCAGGTGGCCGCCGGGGCGAGCGTCGTCCAGCGTGGCCAGCTGCACGCCGACCAGCAGGCCGTCATAGGCAGGCGTCCTCATCCTGCCTCCCGCCGGTGCGCAGCCGCCGGCGGCAGCAGGCGCAGCGCCAGCGCCTTGTACACCGGCATCGGACAGACCAGGGCCGAGGCGGTGCGCGCCAGCAGCACGGTGGCCAGGATCGGCAGCAGCATGTCCTGGTTGTCGGTCAGTTCCATCGAGATCACGGCGGCGGTCAGCGGTGCCTGGGTGACGCCGGCCAGGTAGCCGCACATGCCCAGCAGCACCAGCGCGCTCGCGGGCGCTGCCGGCAGCAGCGCGGACAGGTTATGTCCCAGCCCGGCGCCGACCGCCAGCGCCGGTGAGAACAGGCCACCCGGGATCCCGGCCACATACGAAACCAGGTTGGCCACGAACTTCACCAGCCCGAAGTCGTGGCCCACCGCGGCCTGACCCTGCACCAGGGCCCGCGCCTGCTCGTAGCCGGTGCCGAACGCGCCGGCGCCGAAGGCGATCCCCAGCCCCGCCAGCAGCACGCCGCAGGCCGCGGCGAGCAGCACCGGGTGCCGCGCGCGCAGGGTGCCCAGCCAGCGCGGTTTGCCAGCCACGGCCTCCAGCAGCAGGCGGCTGAACAACCCACCGGCCAGGCCGCATGCGACGCCGCACAGTGGCACCGCGAGCCAGGCCTGGCGCAGCGGCAGCAGCGCGTGCACGCGGCCAAAATAGGTGTAGTTGCCGACCACGGCCAGCGAGACCACGCCGCCCACGATCACCGCGGTCAGCAGGGTGCCGGAGAAGCGATGTTCGAACGCATTGCTGAGTTCCTCGATCGCGAACACCACTCCGGCCAGCGGGGTATTGAACGCCGCCGCCAGCCCCGCGGCGCCACCGGCGAGCAGGAAGCGGCGCGCCTGATGGTCGCCGTGGAAGCCCAGTGCCCGCCCCAGCGCCTGCATCAGGCCGGCGCCGACGTGCACGGTCGGGCCCTCGCGACCGATCGATGCGCCGCCCAGCAGCCCGGCCACGGTCAGCACGAGCTTGGCGACCGACACCTTCAGCGACAGATGCTGCTGGCGCTCCTCGGCGTTCATCTCGAGGCCCGCGATGACCTGGGGAATGCCGCTGCCGCGGGTCGCCTGCAGGCCGTGACAGGTGATCCAGGCCACCAGTGCGAAGACCGCCGGGGTGAGCGCCAGCGACCACCACGGCGAGAGGCGCAGCACGCGCTGGAACAGGCCGAAGGCGAGATCGGAGGCGCGCGCGAACAGGATCGCCACCAGTGCCACCAGCACCGCGCCGCCCCATAGCGCCGCGCGGCGTTTCCAGACCTGGGTGGAGAGCAGGGCCTCGATGCCGGTCTCGGGTTCCGGATGCTGCGTCATGCGCGGATTGTCGCACGCGCCGCGTGAGGCCCGCCTAGAATGCGGCACTCGATCCGTTGCCGGAGCCGTCGATGTCCACACCGCCGCTGTCTGCATTGGGTTTGCTGGCCTCGCGCCCCGCGCCCTGCCCGCGGAGCCTGCCGTGAGCGCGCCAGATGGCTGGGGCGGCCGGGTCGATCTGCCCGAAGACCCTTCCACCCGGCGCTGGCACCAGTGGGTGCGTGCGCTGCCTGTGGACGCTGCGCCGGGCGTGGCGCTGCTGGGGTTCGCCTGCGACGAGGGCGTGCGCCGCAACCACGGCCGCGTGGGAGCGGCGGAGGGGCCGGCTGCGCTGCGCCGGATGCTGTCTAACCTGCCGGTGCTGGACGAGGCGCCGCTGTACGACGCCGGCACCATCGCCTGCACCGACGGTGATCTGGAGGCGGCGCAGGCCCGCTACGCGCAGGCGCTGGCCGGGCTGCTGGAGGCCGGCCATCTGCCGGTCGGCCTCGGCGGCGGCCATGAGATCGCCTATGCCAGCTACCTGGGCCTGGCGCAGTCCCTGGGCACGCGCCGGCCGCGGGTGGCGATCGTCAACCTCGATGCCCATTTCGACCTGCGCCGGCAGGAGCGTGCCAGCTCCGGGACGCCGTTTTTGCAGGCGATCGAACACGCGCGCAGCAACGGGCTGCCGCTCGAATACTGGGTCTATGGCATCAGCGCCTCTGCCAACACGCGCGCGCTGTTCGAGACCGCCGACGCGCTGGGCGTGCACTACGTGCGCGACGACGAGCTCGGCGTGCCGGAACTGCCGCAACGGTTGTCCGAACTGAAGGCGAAGCTGGCCGGCGTCGAGGCGGTTTACCTCACCCTCGACATCGACGGCCTGCCGCAGGCGGTGGCGCCGGGCGTGAGCGCGCCGGCGGCGCGCGGCGTGTCGCTGGAGATGGTGGAGCCGCTGCTGGAGGTGGTCGCGGCCAGCGGCAAGCTGCGTCTGCTGGACGTGGCCGAGTTGTGTCCGCGCCTGGATCGCGACGATGCCACCGCGCGGGTGGCCGCACGCCTGATCCACCGCATCACCCACGCGGCCTGGCGCGCGCGCGGCGGCTGAACTTCAGGGCGCCTCGCGCAGCGCCGGACGCAGCGGCGCCAGGTCGCCGTCGTTTGCCGCCGGCGGCAGGCGCAGCAGGTTGACGCCGAACTGGGTGAGGCCGGCCGCGTCGCCCAGCTTGGTGCGGTGGCGACCCTCGCAGGGCGCGTTGAAAGGCGGCGGATAGCCCGTGCCGACACGGGTGGGGGCCGAGGCGAGATCGATCTTGGGCATGGACAGTCCGTGTAAGAAACTTGCGGGTTTGCGTCGCGACGGAGGGAAGCCTAAAGGCAAGATCATGAACAGCCCCGCGCCCGTTTCCGTCAGCATCGACCCCGTCGACCTCGCCCAGGCCCTGATCCGCCGGCCCTCGGTGACGCCGGCCGACGCCGGCGCGATGGATACGCTGCAGCGCCAGCTGGAGGCCCTGGGCTTCGCCTGCCGCCGGA
>CAYYAT010000038.1:0-10091 GCA_964469595.1 uncultured Thermomonas sp. | reverse complement strand
CCCTGCCCCAGGCGCTGCGCCAGCGCTTGTGAATGCCGCTGCCAGTCGCGTGCCAGTTCGAACCCGGTCATCCGCATCAGTGCGCCGCTCAGGCTGGCGCACTGCAGCAGGCCGAGGTTGCCGGCGACGCCCTTCAGCGCATGCGCCTGCTCGCGGTACTGATCCCAATCGCCGGCCTCGCCGGCGGCCTGCATGCGCGCCAGGGCCACCCGCGCATCGGTCATGCACTGGGCGACGAACTCGAGTTCGAAGGCCTTGCCCATGCCCAATGCCGCAAATTCGTCCAGCACCGAGGCGTCCAGCACCTGCTCGCCCGAGGCGTGCAACAGCGCGCGCGCCGGTTCGACAGGCGCGGACGCCGCCCCCGAGGCTTCGCCGCCCACGGCGATCCCCGCGATCGTGTCCAGCAGCTGCCCCGCGGTGAAGGGCTTGGTGATGAAGGCGCGCGCGCCGGCATCGCGGCAGGTCTGCGCCGCTTCCGGCGAGGCATCCGCGCTGACCACCACCACCGGGGTGCGGATCTGCGCCCCGGCCTGCATCACCCGCAGCTGGCGCAGCAGGTCGATGCCGCTCAGCGAGGGCATGTGCAGGTCCACCAGTGCGAGGTCGAACTCGCCCTCCGCCAGCGCATCCAGCGCGGCCTCGCCGTCATCCACCGTCATCACCCGGTGCCCGGCCTTCTGCAGCACGCCCTGCAGCAGCAGCCGGTTGGCGGCGTGGTCGTCGGCCACCAACACCCGCAGCGAGCGCACCCGCGCGCGATGGCGCAGGAACGGATCGCTGAAGGCGATCACGTTCGGGGTGTCCAGCGCCTTCGGCGGCGGCGCGGACTCGGCATCGGCCGCCATCATCGGCACGAACCCCACCGCGCTCTCGAACGGTAGCTCCACCCAGAACCGGCTGCCGACGTTCTCGCTGCTCTCGAAGCCGATGCTGCCGCCCATCGCCTCGGTCAGGCCCTTGGCAATGGTGGTGCCCAGGCCGGTGCCCTGGTGCTTGCGCGACAGGCTGCTGTCGGCCTGTTCGAACGCCTCGAACAGCCGCGCCCGGGCCGAGGCGGGGATCCCGATGCCGGTGTCGGAAACGGTGAAGCGCAGCCGTACCTGGCCTGGCCCGGCCTCGCCCACCTTCTCCACCCGCATCCGCACTTCGCCCGAGGCGGTGAACTTGATTGCATTGCTCAGCAGGTTCACCAGCACCTGGCGCAGGTGGCCGGCATCGCCACGCAGGCGGGTGGGCACGTCCGGCGCCACCGCCACTTCGTACTCCAGCTGCTTGGAGCGCGCTTCCGGCCGCAGCATGAGGTTGATCTGCTCCAGCAGCGCGTGGAGGTCGAACGCTTCCACCCGCAGCTTGAGCTTGCCGGCCTCGATCACCGCGATGTCCAGCACGTCCTCCACCAGCGCCAGCAGCGCGCGGGTGGCGGCCTGGATGGTCTCCAGGTAGCCGCGCTGCTCGGCATCCAGGCGGGTGCTGGCCAGCAGTTCGGACATCCCCGACAGGCCGTTCAGCGGGGTGCGGAACTCGTGGCTCATATTGGCCAGGAAGCGGCTCTTGGCCTGGTTGGCGCGGCGCGCATCCTCCACCGCCGCGGTCAGGGCGCGCAGCAGGGAGGCGAAATACAGTGGCACCGCGCCCAGGCCGATCAGCAGGCCAACGGACAGGTAGTCGTTCTGCTGCCAGTAATGGGTGGTGAACATCACCGCCGCGAACGATGCCACCGCGAGGAACGTGGCGGCGTACAGGTAGCGCGGGCCGTAGCGCATGCCGTTGCCGATCGTCACCCACAGATAGACCGCATACAGCGGTGCCGCCTGCTCGCCCTGCAGGTGCATCACGCCGGCCAGCGCCGCGTAGTCGGCCAGCATGCCGATCCAGCGGCGCACGTGGGAAGGTGCCGGCGCGGCCAGGATGGCCGCCAGCAGGCCCAGTGAAAGCACCAGTTCCCCGACCAGGATCAGCCAGGTGGCGACCAGCGCCGGCCGCGAATCGCCGCCGCCCACCTCCCAGCCGAGGTAGATAGCGAACAGGGAGGTGATGGCGATCCGCACCACCACCTGGCCATGCTCGCTATCGCTGCGGCCGCGCAGGCGCGCCAGCACCCGGCTGTGCAGATCGCGCAGGCCGCGCATGGGGGTCAGCGCCACTCCGGGCGCGGGGTGACCTGCGAATACCGCTCGCAGATCTCGCGCAGGCGCGGCAGGTCGGCGGTCAGCGCGCGCACGCAGGCCGGATCGAACATGGTGCCGCTGCGCGAGGCAATGAAATCCAGGGCCTGCTCGAGGCTCCACGGCTGCTTGTACGGGCGCGGCGACAGCAGTGCATCGAGGACGTCGGCCACGGTGACGATGCGCGCCTCCAGCGGGATCTGCTCGCCGGCCAGGCCGTCGGGATAGCCGCCGCCGTTCCAGTGCTCGTGGTGGCGCAGGGCGATCTGGGCACCGATCTGGATGAAGCGGTTCTGGCTGTCCTGCAGCAGCTCGTAGCCGATCCTGGGATGCTGCATCATGCGCCCGCGCTCGGCCTCGTCCAGCGCACCCGGCTTCATCAGGATGGCGTCGGGGATCGCGATCTTGCCGATGTCGTGCAGCGGCGCCGCCAGCTCGATCAGCCGCACCTGCTCCTCGGGCAGGCCCAGCCCTTCCGCGATCAGCCCCGCGATATGCGCCATGCGCTCCAGGTAGGCGCTGGTGCCGGCATCGCGGAACTCGATGGCGCGCGCCAGCCGGTGCAGGGTCTCGCGCTCGCGCTCCTCCACCTCGTGCATGCTGGCCAGCAGGCGCTCCTCCAGCGACAGCGCGCGCTGTTTGACCGACTCGGTCTGCTGGCGCAGCTGCAGCAGGTTGCGGCAGCGCGCGCGCACGTCGCGCGGCCGGATCGGCTTCACGATGAAATCGATCACTCCGGCATCCAGCGCCGCCTGCCGCACCGGCTCGTCGCCGACCACGGTGACCAGCACGATCGGCACGTCGCGGTTGTGCAACGGCCTGCGGATCGCACGCGCCAGCTGCAGCCCATCCATGCCGGGCATGCGGTAGTCCAGCAGCAGCAGGTCGGGGCGGTTGGCCTCGCACCACTTCAGGGCCTCTTCCGGGGCGCCGAAATCATGCGCCGCCACCTGCGGACCGAGGTCCTGCAGGACATGCCGCATCAATGTGCGGGCCGAAGGTTGGTCGTCAACGATTACCACGTCCATGCAGCGCCCTCTCTCTTCATGGCCGAACGCAGGAATCCATGCCGCTCGGCCATCCTTACCGCATTGGCGTGCATTGGCAAGTGAAGAAGGTTCGGCCAGTGCGCCCGATCGCGGTTTTCCGGGGCCTCACTGGGCAGGACGCATGTACGGGAACAGCAGCACGTCGCGGATCGAGCTGGAGCCGGTCAGCAGCATCACAAAGCGGTCGATGCCCACGCCCAACCCACCGGTAGGGGCCAGGCCCACTTCCAGGGCCCGGATGTAGTCGGCGTCGAAGTGCATGGCTTCGTCGTCGCCCCCTTCCTTGGCCTCGACCTGGGCGCGGAACCGCGCGGCCTGGTCTTCGGGATCGTTCAGTTCGGAGAAGCCATTGGCTAGCTCCTTGCCGCCGACGAACAGCTCGAAGCGGTCGGTGATGCCCGGCTCGCTGTCGGATTCGCGCGCCAGCGGACTGACCTCGACCGGGTAATGGGTGATGAAGGTCGGCTGGATCAGGCCGGTCTCCACGGTCTTCTCGAAGATCTCCAGCAGCAGCTTGCCCCAGCCGTAGCCCGGCTTCACCGGGATCTTCAGGCGCGCGCAGTGCGCCGCCAGCGCGTCGCGGTCGCGGCAGTCGGCGACGGAAATCTCCGGGTTCAATTCACGCACCGCCTCCTCCAGCTTCCAGCGGCGGAACGCCGGGCCGAGGTCGATGGTATGGCCGTCCCACTCGAATACGGTGGTGCCCATCGCCTCCACGGCGACGTCGCGCATCATCGCCTCGGTCAGGTCCATCACCTCGGTGTACGTGGCGTAGGCCTCGTACAGCTCCAGCATGGTGAACTCGGGGTTGTGGCGGGTGGACACGCCTTCGTTGCGGAAGTTGCGGTTGATCTCGTAGACGCGCTCCAGCCCGCCGACGACCAGGCGCTTGAGGTACAGCTCCGGCGCCACGCGCAGGAACAGGTCGATGTCCAGCGCGTTGTGGTGGGTGGTGAACGGACGCGCGGTGGCGCCGCCGGCGATGTAATGCATCATCGGCGTCTCCACTTCCAGGAAGCGGCGTGCGTCCAGCCAGCGGCGGATCGCGGCGACGATGCGCGAGCGTGCCACGAACACCTCGCGCGCCTCCGGGGTCACGATCAGGTCCACGTAGCGCTGCCGATAGCGCTGCTCGACGTCGGCCAGGCCATGGAACTTGTCGGGCAACGGCCGCAGCGACTTCACCAGCAGGCGCAGGGATTCCACCTTCACCGACAGCTCGCCGGTCTTGGTGCGCATCAGGCGGCCCTCGGCCGCCACGATGTCGCCGATGTCCCAGCCCTTGAATGCCTCGTAGGTCTCGCCCAGCGCGGTGGACTGCAGGAACAGCTGGATGCGCCCGCTCATGTCCTGCACCGTGGCGAACGCCGCCTTGCCCATCACCCGCTTGGCCAGCATGCGCCCGGCGACCGCCACCTGGCGGCCTTCGGCCTCCAGCGCCTCGCCGGTCCACTGCGCGGCGTCGGCATAGGCCGCCTGCAGGTCGCCGGCGTAGTCGGTGCGCCTGAAGTCGTTGGGGAACGCGACGCCCTGCGCGCGCAGCGCGGCCAGCTTGGCGCGGCGCTCGGCGATCAGGTGGTTTTCATCGACGGGCTGGGGGGCGG
This sequence comes from uncultured Thermomonas sp., assembly GCA_964469595.1. Taxonomy (GTDB): domain Bacteria; phylum Pseudomonadota; class Gammaproteobacteria; order Xanthomonadales; family Xanthomonadaceae; genus Thermomonas. The sequence goes on along the minus strand of CAYYAT010000038.1, from coordinate 5,270 downwards.
CGGAATCGTTCATCGGGCATCCGGGGCCTGCCGCGGCAGCGCGCGGGGCCGGCAATCGTAGGCGGGGAAAGGGCCCGGAAGAATAGCAGAGGCGCGCCCTGCAACGAATTCACCGCGGTTGCGCCATGAAGCCGACACCAAGCCGGCACCGTTTTTGCGTGAAACATCCCGAACCCACCGGTTTCCAACGCCATGGCCACCTTCCCCGCCCTGCGCTTTGCCCCGCTGCTGATGCTGGCCCTGCTGCTACCGGCGACGCCGGTGGCCGCCCCCGGCCCGCAGGGCGACGCCACCGAGCTACAGCTGGCGCAGTGCCTGAGCCTGCAGAGCAGCCTCAACCGGCAGTCGCAGGCGCTGGCCGACCTGCAGGCGCGCACCCGCATCAGCGCCAGCCAGCGCGAACTGGAGCGGCTGCGGCATGCCCACCAGATCGAGCAGCTGCAGAACGAGAAGCGCCAGCTGGCCTACGTGGCCGCGATCGCCATCCTCGCCCTGCTGCTCGGCCTGGCCACCGGCTTCGGGCTGCTGCTGCGCAAGCGGCATGGCCAGCTGCGCCGGCTCAGCGAAGTGGACGCCCTGACCGGGCTCAACAACCGGCATGCGGCCACCGCTGCGCTGAATGCGATGGCACTGCAGCCCGGCCCGGAAGGCACCCGCCACGTGCTGTTCCTGATCGACGTGGACCACTTCAAGCAGATCAACGACGGCCACGGCCACCACACCGGGGACGAAGTCCTGGTGGCACTGGCGCAGCGCCTGAAAGCGGCCTGTCGCCCCACCGACCTGGTGGCGCGCTGGGGCGGCGAGGAATTCCTGGTGGCCTGCACCCACCTGACCCGCGAGCAGGCCGAGCAGGTCGCCGCGCGCCTGCGCCGGGCCATGGCCTACACCCTGGAGACGGCGCACGCCGCCCGCCCGGTCACCGTCTCGCTGGGGTTGGCACCGATCCCGTTCTTCGATGCCGGTGCAGGTACTTCCGCGGCCAGCCGCTGGGACTACGCGCTGCGCATGGCCGACCGCGCCCTGTACGCCGCCAAGCGCCACCGCGACGCCTGGGTGGGCTACTGGGGCGCGCAGCTGCCGGACGACGCCACCGCCGAGGCGGTGCTGGAGCAGCCAGAGGCCGCGCCGGGGATCGTCAGCGTGATGTCCAGCGTGCCGCGCATCGTGACCGGCGCCTCCGAGATCGCCCGCGCCCGCAGCCTGCGCGCGCTGCGCGCCCAGAGCTGACCGCCGCGGATCAGACCGCGTCGCTGCGCTTGGCGCCAGCCTCCAGCCCCATCTTGAGGCTGGCCTCCACGAACTCGTCGAGATCGCCGTCCAGAACCTTCTGGGTGTCGGAACGCTCGATCCCGGTGCGCAGGTCCTTGATCCGGCTCTGGTCCAGCACGTAGTTGCGGATCTGGCTGCCCCAGCCGATGTCGGACTTGCTGGCCTCCAGCGCGTCCTTCTCGGCGTTGCGCTTCTGCACTTCCAGCTCGTACAGCTTGGCCTTCAGCATCTGCATCGCGCGCTCGCGGTTGGCGTGCTGGCTGCGCTCGGTCTGGCAGGCCACCACCACCCCGGTGGGAACATGCGTGATGCGCACCGCCGACTCGGTCTTGTTGACGTGCTGGCCGCCCGCGCCCGAGGCGCGGTACACGTCGGTCTTGAGGTCGGCCGGATTGATCTCGATGTCGATGTCGTCGTCCACCTCGGGCGAGACGAACACGCTGGTGAAGCTGGTGTGGCGGCGGTTGTCGGAATCGAACGGGCTCTTGCGCACCAGCCGGTGCACGCCGATCTCGGTCTTCAGCCAGCCATAGGCGTATTCGCCCTCGACCCGGAACGTGGCGGACTTGATGCCGGCCACGTCGCCGCCGCTGACTTCCATCAGCTCGGCCTTCCAGCCGCGCGATTCGCACCAGCGCAGGTACATGCGCAGCAGCATCTCGGCCCAGTCCTGGGCCTCGGTGCCGCCGGCGCCGGCCTGGATGTCCACGAAGGCATTGGCGGCATCCATCTTGCCGGAGAACATGCGCTGGAACTCGATCTGCTCCACGCCCTTCTGGTAACGATCGACGTCGGCCACCACCGCGAGCGCGGTGTCCTCGTCGTTCTCCATCTCGGCCAGATCCAGCAGCTCGCCGGCGCTGGCCAGCCCTTCGCTCAGCTCACGAATGCCGTTGACGGTCTTGTCCAGCAGCACGCGCTCGCGGCCTAGCGCCTGCGCGCGGGCGGGGTCGTTCCAGACGTCGGGGTGTTCCAGTTCGCGTTCGACTTCTTCCAGGCGCTCGCGCTTGGCGTCGTAGTCAAAGATACCCCCGGAGCGCATCCAGCCGACCGCTCAGGTCGGCGATGCGTGCTCGGATGGGATTGAGCTCGATCATGGCAAAAACACACGGCGGAAACGGGCGCGCATCTTACCAGCCCGGGCGTGCTCAGGCCGGTTCGCGGTGCACCACCACCAGCTGGATGGCATCGCCGCCGCGCCAGTCGTCCGGCACCAGCCGGTAGGCGATCCGTACCCGCGCCGCCGGCGCCAGGCCGTCCCAGCCGTTGAAGTGGATCGCGTTGCAGCGCAGGCCGTCCAGCTCCAACTCCAGCTTGAGGTGGCGTTCCTTCAGCACGCGGAAATCGCGCACGTCGAAGACCCCGTCGAACAGCGGCTCGGGATAGCCCTGGCCCCAGTGGCCGCCATCGCGCAGAGCCACCGCCGTGGACAGCTGCAGTTCGTCCGCGCGCAGCGCGCCGTCGCTGTGCAGTTCCTCGGTCAACAGTTCCGGGGACAGCCACTCGCGCGCCACCTGCACGAAGGCATCGCGGAACGCGGGGAAGGCCTCGCGCGGCAGGCTCAAGCCGGCCGCCATCGCATGCCCGCCGAAGCGCGGGATCAGGCCGGGATGGCGCGCCTCCACCAGCGCCAGCGCGTCGCGCACGTGGAAGCCGGGGATCGAGCGCGCCGAGCCGCGCAGCAGGTCGCTGTCCGGCTCGGCCGGGGCGAAGGCGATCGCCGGCCGGTGCAGGCGCTCCTTCAGCTTGGAGGCCACCAGCCCGACCACGCCCGGATGCCAGTCGGGATCGAACAGGCAGGCGGCATGCGCGGCATCGATCCCGTCCAGCCGCGCCTCGGCCACGTCCTGCATGTCGGCCTGCAGCGCACGCCGCTCCTCGTTGATCGCGTGCAGGGCCTCGGCCAGCCGCCGCGCGTGTACCGGGTCGTCGGTGAGCAGGCAGTCGATGCCGATGCCCATGTCCTCCAGCCGCCCCGCCGCATTGATCCGCGGGCCCACGGCGAAGCCGATGTCGGCGGTGGTCAGCGTTGCTTCATGCCGGCCGGCGACCTCGATCAGCGCGCGCAGGCCGGGGCAGCCTTGGCCCGCGCGCAGCCGGCGCAGGCCGGCGCCGACCAGCGCCCGGTTGCAGGCGTCCAGCGGCACCAGGTCGGCGACCGTGCCGACCGCCACCAGGTCCAGCAGCACCGCCAGGTCCGCCTTCGATTCCAGCGCGGCGCGCAGCGCCAGCAGCAGGTAGAACACCACCCCGACGCCTGCCAGCGCCTTGCTGGGGAAGCCACACCCGGGCTGGTTGGGATTGACGATGGCGTCCGCCGGCGGGAGCGTCGGCCCCGGCAGGTGGTGGTCGGTCACCAGCACCTGCCAACCACGCGCCTTGGCGGACGCGATGCCGGCGTGGCAGGCGATGCCGTGGTCCACCGTCACCACCAGTTCGGGCCGCAGCGCCGCCAGCTCGTCGACCAGCCCCGGCGTCAGCCCGTAGCCGTGGACGATGCGGTTGGGCACCGCGTGCGAGACCCGGCGCGCACCCAGCAGGCGCAGGCCGCGGACGCCGGCCGCGCAGGCGGTGGCGCCGTCACAATCGAAATCGCCCACGACGAGGATGTGGGCATCGCGGGCGATGGCATCGCGCAGCAGCGCAACGGCGGCATCGATCCCGCGCAGGCCGGACGGCGGCGGCAGGTCGGCCAGGCGCGGCATGGCGCTGCGTCCGTTGCTGCCGCGCGCGGCATGCACCCGCCGCAGCAGGTCGGGCCAGTGCGCCGGCCAGTCTCCCGACGGTGCGATCGCCGGGCGGCGCACGATGCGGCGGGTCGCGCTCATTCCTTGAACGCGGTGAGCGCGCGCCGCCACAGGCGCCAGCGCTGCCCACGCCGCAGCCGGAACAGATGGCCGTCGGCGAAATCGCAGGTGAGCTCGGTGCGGCGGAGCGCCGGCAGCAGCCACTCCTGCACCAGCGCACGCGCGTCACGCTGACCGCGCAGGTCCACCAGCGCGTCCTCCACCTCGGGCTGGAACGCCTGCACGCCCATGCCCTGCAGCTTGCCCAGCCGCGCCGCGCCGAGGACCGCGGGATCGTCGGAATAGATGATCGGCGCATGCCCCGACACCGCGTCGGGCAAGGCCCCGCCCCCCCAGAACCACAGGGCGTTGATCGCCACCCTGCCCGCGGCGGCACGCGCCGCATTGTGCGGATGGTTGTGCAGGAGCACCTGCACTTCGCTTTCCAGCGCGCGCCAGCGGCGCGCCGCGTCGCCCTGCGGCGCATGCTCGAACACGTCGTCGCCCAGCGCGATGTCCGGCGAGGCAAACGCCGGTAGCGGCGTGCCGGGGGGCAGCCGCAGGTACCAGCGCGCCGGATGCGGCGCATCCAGGGGAAAGCCGGCATCCCCGAACAGCGGCCGCAGCGCCGGCAGCAGGGCCTCGGCATCGGCCGCGTCCAGCCCCAGGCTGGCGCCCACGCCGAGCAGGCGCGCACCGTTGATGTCGGGGCGGATATGCGCCGGGTCCACCCGCAGCCACGGCCCGTGACGCGCGTCGGCCTCGCCCGCATCCAGCAGCCGGGTCAGCGCCGCCGAGGGCCAGGCCCGCGGCAGCAGGTCGAAATGACGGGCCAGCTGCGCCGCTTCCCCGGCCTCCGCGCGGACCCGGTCGGCGCGCCCGAGCGCCTGCGCCAACGCTGGCGGCAGCACGGTCCCCGCAAAGCGCGAGGATGGCGGCAGCAGCAGCGTCAGCCGGGTCATGCGCTCACCCTCGGTATTCGACCGCGACGATCTCGTATTCGCGGGTGCCGCCGGGGGCCTCGATGGTGGCGACGTCGCCCTCGTGCTTGCCGATCAGCGCGCGCGCGACCGGCGAGGAAATCGCAATCAGGCCTTGCTTGATATCGGCCTCCAGGTCACCCACGATCTGGTAGGTGCGCTCCTCGCCGCTGTCCGCATCGGCCAGCACCACGGTCGCGCCGAACACCACCTTGTCGCCGGCATCCAGCCT
>CAYYAT010000037.1:0-10226 GCA_964469595.1 uncultured Thermomonas sp. | reverse complement strand
TCGTCCACCAGCACGCGCGTGCAGCCGGTGTCCAGCGCCTGCCGCAGCTCGTCCAGCGTCTCGACCTCCACGATCAGCGGCAGGTCCGGGTGCAGCGTGCGCGCCCGCGCGATGGCTGCGGCCACCGAGCCGAAGGCGCGCACGTGGTTCTCCTTCAGCATCACCGCATCAAACAGCGCCATGCGGTGGTTGATGCCGCCGCCGACCCGCACCGCGTACTTCTGCGCCACGCGCAGGCCGGGCAGGGTCTTGCGGGTGTCCAGGATCCGTGCACTGGTGCCGCGCACGGCATCCACGTAGCGGGCGGTGGTGGTGGCGGTGCCGCTGAGCGTCTGCAGGAAATTGAGCGAGGCGCGCTCGGCGCTGACCAGCGCGCGGCGGTGGCCTTGCAGGGTGGCGATGACGGTGCCCTTGGCGATGCGGTCGCCTTCCGCGCAGCGCCAGTCGATGCGGACGGCGGGATCCAGCGCGCGGTGGCAGGCGTCGAACCACGGCCGCCCGGCCACCACGCAGTCTTCCTTGCACAGCAGGTAGGCGCTGTCGGGCGCGTCGTCCAGCAGGGACGCGGTGGCATCGCCGGGCCCGAGGTCCTCGGCCAGCGCCGCGGCGACGTTGGCCGCGACCACCTCCGCCGGCGGCGGCGCGAAGCGCGGCGCGCTCATGCGGCCGGGACGTCGGACGCCTGCGCGGTGGCGATCGCCTCTTCCACCAGCAGCACCGGGATGCCGTCGTCGATCCGGTAGGCGGTCTTGCGGTCGCGGGTCACCAGCGCCTCGCGCAGCGGCTCGCGCTGGGGCGTGCCATCGCCGCGCGCCACCTGGCCGGCGGCGATCGCGCGGTTGAGCGCGTCCAGACCAGCGGCCTCCAGCAGCAACAGTGGTTGGCGGGTGGCCGGGCAGGCGAGGAGATCGAGCAGCTTGCGGTCCATCGGCGAAAGGCAACGGTGGGCGGGGGCCGCTAGAATACGTCTTTACGCGCTCACGCGATGGGAATGGTCATGCCTGCCGTCAATACCGCCGCCCCGCTGGTCGGCATCGTCATGGGCTCGCGCTCGGACTGGGACACCATGCAGCACGCTGCCGCGCGGCTGGAGGCATTGGGCGTGCCGCACGAGGTGAAGGTGGTGTCCGCGCACCGCACGCCGGACGTGCTGTTCTCCTACGCCGACACCGCCGCTGGGCGTGGCCTGCGCGCGATCATCGCCGGCGCCGGCGGCGCCGCCCACCTGCCGGGCATGCTGGCCGCCAAGACCGCGCTGCCGGTGCTGGGCGTGCCGGTGCAGAGCAAGGCGCTGAACGGGCTGGATTCGCTGCTGTCGATCGTGCAGATGCCGGCCGGCATTCCGGTGGCCACGTTCGCCATCGGCCAGGCCGGCGCCGCCAACGCGGGGCTGTTCGCGGCGGCGATGCTGGCCACCGAGTTTCCTGCCATCGGCGCGGCGCTGGCCGCGTTCCGCGCCAAGCAGACCGAGGACGTCGTGAACAACGACGACCCGCGCGCATGAGCGGTGAGGCCGCGATGACCACCGTCGGCATCCTCGGCGGCGGCCAACTGGCGCGCATGCTGGCCCTGGCTGGCGCGCCGCTGGGCCTGCGTTTCCTGGTGCTCGATACCGTCGCCGACGCCTGTGCGGGGCAATTCGCGCCGATGGTGGTCGGCGACTACACCGATCCCACGGCGCTGGAGGAGTTCGCGGCGCGGATCGACGTGGCGACCTTCGATTTCGAGAACGTGCCGGCGGAATCGGCGCGCTGGCTCACCGGCAAGGTGCCGGTGTTCCCGAACCCGCGCGCGTTGGCCACCGCGCAGGACCGGCTGGCCGAGAAGACCCTGTTCCGCGAACTCGGCATCCCGGTGCCGCCGTTCGCGGACGTGCCGGATCGCGCCGCGCTGGACGCGGCGGTCGCCGCGCTCGGCACGCCCTGCATCCTCAAGACGCGCCGGCTCGGCTACGACGGCAAGGGCCAGTTCCGCATCAAGACGCCGGCCGACATCGAGGCCGCGTGGGAGGCATTGGGGCCGCAGGCGGAAAAGGTGGGGCTGATCCTGGAAGGCTTCGTCGCCTTCCAGCGCGAGCTGTCGGTGGTGGCCGTGCGCGGCCGCGACGGCGAGTTCCGCGCCTGGCCGCTGACCGAGAACTGGCATGTCGATGGCGTGCTGTCGGCCAGCCTGGCGCCGGCGCCGGTGGACGCTGCCCTGCGCGACACCGCCTTGTCCCATGCGCGCAAGCTGGCCGAGGCGCTGGACTACGTCGGCGTGTTCGCGCTGGAGTTGTTCTGCCGCGACGGCGAGCTGCTGGCCAACGAGATGGCGCCGCGCGTGCACAACTCCGGGCACTGGACCATCGAGGGCAGCGAGACCAGCCAGTTCCAGAACCACCTGCGGGCGGTGCTGGGGCTGCCGCTGGGCGATACCCGCATGGTCGGCCATGCCTGCATGCTGAACTGGATCGGCGCCCTCCCCGACGCGGGCCCGGTGCTGCGCGAAGCGGGCGGGCACTGGCACGATTACGGCAAGCTGCCGCGCGCGGGCCGCAAGGTTGGCCACGCCACCTTGCGCGCCGAGCATCCGCCGGAGCTGGCGGCATCGCTGCGCCGCGTCGGTGAGGCGCTGGGCCGGCAGGCGCAGGTGGCACCGGTGATCGCGCGCCTGGGCTGACGCCTCCGGGGCAACCGCAGGCCGTGGAGGGTTCCGTGGCAGGATGGCGGTAATCGCCTCCAGGGAATGCCCTCGTCATGCCGCTACCGGCCACTCCGACTCCGTGGATCCCCTACCTGCTGCCGCTGCTGCTGGGCTGGGTGTATTACCGCCGCATCCGCCGCAGCTTCGGCCCGCAACCGTGGCAGCCGCGGCGCACGGTACTGCGGCTGGTCGTGCTGGTGCTGGTGGCCGCGATGCTGGGCCTGGCGGCCACGGTGGTGCCGCAGTCGGGCCCGGCGCTGGCCGGCGGCGCGCTGGCAGGCCTGCTGCTGGGCGGGGTCGGCGTGCGCCACACCCATGCGGAGTGGCGCGCCGGGGTGCGCACCTACATTCCGAACCCGTGGATCGGCGGCGTGCTGACGCTGGTGCTGCTGGGCCGACTGGCCTGGCGCTACCTGCATGGCGGCGGCCTGCAGGCCGCCGGCCAGCCGAGTGCCCTGACCCCGGGCCTGGCCGCGGCGCTGGTGGCCTACGGGCTGGCCTACAGCATCGGCCTGCTGCGCCGGATGGCCGCGCTGGGCGCGCATCCGCCGGCGGCGTGAGCGCGCGCGTCCGGCACGAATGCGAACGGCCGGGTTGCCCCGGCCGCCCGTATCGCGGACCGCGCGCAGCGGCGGCTTATTTCATCTGGGCGGCCACGAAGTCCCAGTTCACCAGGTTCCAGAACGCGTCCATGTACTTCGGGCGGGCGTTGCGGTAGTCGATGTAGTAGGCGTGCTCCCACACGTCGCAGGTCAGCAGCGGGGTGTCCTCGCCGGTGAGCGGGGTGGCGGCGTTGGAGGTGCTGACCAGCGCCAGCGCGCCATCCGGACGCTGCACCAGCCAGGCCCAGCCGGAACCGAAGGTGCCGATGGCGGTCTTGGTGAAGGCCTCCTTGAACGCGGCGAAGCTGCCGAACGCGGCGTTGATCGCCTCGCCCAGCTTGCCGCCGGGTTCGCCACCGCCAGCCGGCTTCAGGCAGTTCCAGTAGAACGTGTGGTTCCACACCTGCGCGGCATTGTTGAACATGCCGCCTTGCGACTTGCGCACGATGTCCTCCAGCGACATGCCGTCAAACTCGGTGCCGGCGATCATGCCGTTGAGGTTGGTGACGTAGGTCTGGTGGTGCTTGCCGTAGTGGTAGTCGATGGTCTCGGCCGAGATGTGCGGCTCCAGTGCGGTGCGGTCGTAGGGCAGGGCGGGCAGTTCGATGGCCACGGCGGACTCCTGTGGTGGGTATGGAAGCGCGGCCATGGCCGCGCGAACGACTTACAATGGCGCATTGTATCCCCCGCGCCCGTTGCCGAGAGGTGAAACGGGCGGGCCGCACCGTTGCAGGAGTCAACCGCATGTCGTCCGTGGAAGAGCGCATCCGCGCTGAAATCGAAGGTCATCCCATCGTGCTGTTCATGAAGGGCACCCCGCAGTTCCCGATGTGCGGGTTCTCCAGCCGCGCCGTGCAGGCACTGAAGGCGGCCGGCGCCAACGACCTGCACTCCGTGAACGTGCTGGAGGAGCCGGAGATCCGCGCCAACCTGCCGCGCTATTCCGACTGGCCGACCTTCCCGCAGCTGTTCATCAACGGCGAGCTGATCGGTGGCTGCGACATCACCGTGGAACTGGCCGAATCCGGCGAGCTGGCGCGGCTGGTGGCCGACGCGCGGAAGGCCTGAGCGTGCCGGGCGCGCTGCAGGACCGCATCGTGCTGGTGAGCGGCGCCGCCGGCGGGCTGGGGGCGGCCGCGGCCGTGGCCTGCGCCGAGGCCGGGGCGACCGTGGTCCTGCTCGGGCGCAAGCTCGCGCCGCTCAACCGCGTCTATGACGCGGTGAAGGCGGTCGGCTCCGAGCCGGCGCTGTATCCGCTGGATCTGGAGGGCGCCTCGCCCGATGATTACGACCAGCTGGCGCAGGCGCTGGAGCGCGAGTTCGGGCGGCTCGACGGCCTGCTGCACTGTGCGGCCGAGTTCAAGGGGCTGACCCCGCTGGCGCATACCGATCCGGCTGATTTCGCCCGCGCCCTCCATGTCGATCTGACCGCGCGCTGGTGGCTCACCCAGGCCTGCCTGCCGCTGCTGGCGAAGGCCGATACCGGCGCGGCCGTTTTCGTGCTGGACGATCCCGCCCGCACCAGTAGCGCGTTCTGGGGCGGGTATGGCCTGGCGCAGGCCGGGCAGGCGGCATTGGTCGGCATGCTGCAGGCCGAGCTGGGCGAAGCCGGGCCGCGCATCAGCGGGCTGCGGCCGGGCCCGATGCGCACCGGCCTGCGCGCGCGCGCCTACCAGGCCAATGCCGATACCGAGGCGCGTCCGCCTGGGGAATACGCCGCCGCCTGCGTGGCGTTATTGTCCCCGGCCGGCGCGGCCTGGCGTGGGCGGGTGCGCGAGGTGGCTGCGGCATGACCGTCATCTCCGCCGCCGTCCTGCTGTTCTTCATCCTCGACCCGCTGGGCAACATCCCGGTGCTGCTGAGCCTGTTCCGCAGCGTGCCGCCCGAGCGCCAGCGCAAGGTCCTGCTGCGCGAGCTGCTGATCGCGCTCATCGTGCTGATGCTGTTCCTGTGGGGCGGCCAGTACGCGCTGGAGCTGATGCACCTGCGCCAGGAGTCGGTCTCGATCGCCGGCGGCATCGTGCTGTTCCTGATCGGCCTGCGCATGATCTTCCCGACCGCGGACGGGGTGATGGGCGAGGTGCCGGGCGGGGAGCCCTTCATCGTGCCGCTGGCGATCCCGATGATCGCCGGGCCGTCCGGGATGGCCGCGGTCATGCTGCTGGGCAGCCAGCAGCCCGATCGCATGGGCGACTGGATGCTGGCCCTGACCCTGGCCTGGCTGGCCACCGCGGTGATCCTGTTCTGCGCCACCTGGCTCAAGAAGCTGCTGGGCACCCGCGCCCTGACCGCGCTGGAGCGCCTGATGGGCATGGTGATCGTCGCGCTGTCGGTGCAGATGTTCCTGGACGGGATTTCCAGCTATCTGCGCGCCGCCTGAGGGGGGCGGCGAGCCGGCGGGGATAGGGGGATGACAGGCACATGGGGCTGTCATGGCGGCGTCATAACCCGCCTCTAGCATGTTAAACTTTGGTGAGCCCGTACGCTGGGGAACGGCGCGCGGGACCCCACCAGAACGGGCCGGCGACCGCAGGGGGCGGGCGTGCCGGTGCCTTCCGCCTTCGCCCGACGTCATTTTTCCTACACCAGAGGTCATACCATGAACCACCTGAACCGCGTCCGCTTGTCCAAGCTGTCGCTGGGCCTGATGGTCGCGCTCGCCGCGGCTCCCGTGTTCGCGCAGAGCACCTCCGCCGGCGTCGGCGGCCAGGTGACCGGCGCCAACGGCCAGCCCGTGGCCGGCGCCGAGGTCACCATCGTCCACGTGGAATCCGGCACGGTCAGCCGCACCACCACCGATGCCAGCGGCCGCTACAACGCCCGCGGCCTGCGCGTGGGTGGCCCGTACAAGATCACGGTCAGCAAGCCGGGCGAGGGCACCAAGACCGAGGATGGTGTGTACCTGGAGCTGAACCAGGTCAGCACCGTGAACGCTTCCCTGGCGCCGGTGTCGAAGGAGCTGGACAGGGTGGTCGTGGTAGGCGATGCGGGCAACTACCTGTTCGACCCCAACAACCGCGGCATGGGCACCTCGATCAGCGGCCGCCAGCTGGAAACCGCGGTCAGCGGCAACCGCTCGCTGGACGACATCGCGCGCCTGGATCCGCGCGTCACCGTGACCGACCAGAACGACGGCTCGATCTCGGTCAGCGGCCAGAACAACCGCTACAACAGCATCAGCGTGGATGGCCTGTCGGTGAACGACCCGTTCGGCCTGAACGCCAACGGCCTGGGCTTCACCGGCTCGCCGATCTCGCCGGATACGATCGCCGCGTATGACATCAAGATCACCGGCTTCGATGTCACCAACGATTCCGTTGGTGCCAGCATCAATGCCGTGACCAAGTCCGGCACCAACGATTTCCACGGCTCGCTGTACTACGCGCTGACCGACGCCAGCAGCATGGTCGGCCGCCTGGGCGGCCCGGCTTACAAGGGCTTCGACAAGAACGAGACCACCGGCTTCACCTTCGGCGGCCCGATCATCAAGGACAAGCTGTTCTTCTTCACCTCCTATGAGGAGCAGAAGATCAGCGGGCTGTCGGGCGTCGGCACCGATGCCGTCACCAGCGGCAAGCTGACGACCCAGCAGGTGGCCGACGTGGCCGCGGCGTTCGATGCCATCGGCCTCAAGGTCGGCACCTACGGCGACGTCGCCGCGGCGCTGGACAACAAGCGCACCCTGGCCAAGCTGGACTGGAACATCACCGATACCCAGCGCGCCAGCTTCACCTTCCAGCGCACCGACGAGAAGCGCCCGACGCCGTACAGCTCGTACGCACGCGACTTCACTGCGATCCTGCCGAGCAACTGGTATACGGTCGCCAACAAGACCGACAACTACTCGGTGCAGCTGTTCAGCGACTGGACCGAAAACTTCAGCACCGAGCTGAAGCTGGGCTACCAGCACTACCAGGCCAACAACGGCGCGGCGATCGACCAGCCCGAGGTCTATGCCTGCTTCACCGCGACCGCCAGCCAGTGCAGCAACGCGACCAACTCCAGTGCGACCAACGGTTCCGCGCCGCGCGTGATCGGTGGCGAGGACCGGTTCCGCCACGAGAACTCGATCGACAGCAAGCGCATCAGCGGCACCTTCTCCGGCACCTACTATGCCGGCGACCACGTGATCAAGGGCGGCGTGGACTTCCTGAGCAACAAGGTGGCCAACGTGTTCGGCCAGCTGCTGCACGGGTCCTACAGCTTCTACGACAAGAACAACAACGGCTCGGTGGTCGATGAGATCCTGGCCAAGAACTACTACTCGTTCGTCAAGAACTACCTGCCGACCGGCGTGACCCTGGCCGACAGCGCCGGCACCTGGAAGTACACCCAGATCAGCCCGTTCCTGCAGGACACCTGGCAGGTGACCGACAACCTGTCGCTGGTGTTCGGCGTGCGCGTCAACATCCCGAAGGCCGACCATGCGCCGCCGGTTGCGGTGGAGAGCAGCACCAACACCGCGCCGGGCGCCACCCCGGGTGCGCCGGTGTGGGAGAGCCGCTTTGGCTACACCAGCGCCACCACCCTGAGCTCGAAGAACAAGGTGATCGAGCCGCGCTTCGCGTTCAACTACACCTTCCCGACCGAGAACAAGATGCAGCTGCGCGGTGGCGCCGGCCTGTTCCAGACCGTGCCGCCCTATGTGTGGATGACCAATCCGTACACCAACAACGGCGTGGTCTCGTCCAAGCAGTACAGCAGCACCAACCCGAGCGCCGATCCGTTCAGCCCGGACCCGTACAACCAGCCGGGCCCGACCGCGGTGGCCTCCGGCGTGTGCGCGACCAATGCGGTCTGCCAGATCGACGTGGTGGACCCGAACTTCAAGCTGCCGACCGCCTGGAAGTTCAGCCTGGGCTTCGATGCCGAGCTGCCCTGGTTCTTCGGGATCACCACCAGCCTGGACTACCAGCACATCCAGGCCAAGAACGCGATCAATTACCTGATCCCGAACGTGGGGACTCCGAAGGGCACGCTGCCGGACGGGCGTGATTCCTACTGGCAGACCTATCCGAATGCCAGCACCACGTCGATCGGCTCGGGCACCAACAACGGCGCCTACGCCGAGATCAATACCCGTTCGACCCTGCTGACCAATACCAACAAGGGCCATACCGACTCGCTGACCCTGACCCTGTCCAAGGTGATGGACAACGGCTTCCGCGGCAGCTTCAGCATCACCCAGACCCGCAGCACCGAGGTCATGCCGGGGACCGCGTCGCAGGCCTTCTCGAACTACAACTACGTAGCGCGGGTGAATCCGAACGATTCGGTGGAGGCGACCTCGCGCTTCGAGGTGCCGCTGTCGGTCAAGGCCTCGCTGAACTGGGATCACGCGTTCTTCGGTGACAACAAGACCACGATCTCGGTGTACTACAACGGCCGCAGTGGCCTGCCGTACAGCTGGACCTTCGGTACCGACGTGAACGGCGATGGCATCAATAACGTCGACCTGGCCTATATCCCGACCCTGAACGATCCGCGGGTCGCTTACAAGCCGGGGACCACCCAGGCCCAGATCGATGCCTTCCAGGCGTTCATCAGCAGCGATCCGTACCTGAATTCCCGTCGTGGCCAGATCGCGGAGCGCAACAAGTCGCACCAGCCCTGGATCAACCAGCTGGATGTCGGCTTCCAGCAGGAGCTGCCCGGCTTCTTCAAGGGCAACAAGTTCGTGGTGCGCCTGGACATCTACAACTTCCTGAACCTGCTCAACAAGAACTGGGGCCAGCAGAACGGCCTGGGCTTCTTCGGTACCCGCCGCCTGGCCTATGTCACCGACGTCACCGGCACCTGCCCGACCAACTGCCAGTACGTGTACGACATCGGCACCCCGACCAGCCCGGCCTATCAGAGCTTCGGTGTGTACGACACCTACTCGAACCCGGCGCGCGTGATCTCGCGCTGGCAGGCCCTGCTGACCATCAAGTACAAGTTCTGATCCCGCGATCAGACCTGTGCCATGCAGACGCCCGGGGCAACCCGGGCGTCTTTTTTTGCGTGCATCCACCGGCGCGCAACTGCGCTAAAGTGACTGAATGAACGATATGAACGATATGAACGACATGGCCAGTCCGGCCGATGCCTCTGCCGTCGCGGCGTCCACCCTTCCCACCGTTTCCACCCACATCTATCCGCGCGGCGGTCTCGATGTCCTCAGTCGCGAGGAAGTCGCGCGCCTGCGCGATGCCTCCTCCGGCGGCTTGCACGACCTGCTGCGCCGCTGCGCGCTGGCGGTGCTGACCTCGGGCAGCGCGTCCGACGACCCGCGCGCCGCGCAGGAGCTGTATCCCGAGTTCGACATCCAGGTGCGTCAGCAGGACCGCGGCGTGCGCATCGAGCTGACCCATGCGCCGGCGATGGCGTTCGTCGATGGCCAGATCATCGCAGGCGTGGCCGAGCTGCTGTTCGCGGTGGTGCGCGACATCGCCTTCACCGCGATCGACCTCAATGGCGACTGCCAGCTGCAGACGTCGGCCGACATCACCGACGCGGTGTTCCGCCTGCTGCGCAATGCGCGCGTCCTGCATCCGGCCGATCCCAATCTGGTGGTCTGCTGGGGCGGCCACTCGATCGGCCAGGAGGAGTACAAGTACACCAAGCAGGTCGGCTATGAGCTGGGCCTGCGCGGGCTGGACATCTGCACCGGCTGCGGCCCGGGCGCGATGAAGGGGCCGATGAAGGGCGCCACCATCGCGCATGCCAAGCAGCGCCGCCGGCGCAGCCGCTACATCGGCCTCACCGAACCGGGGATCATCGCGGCCGAGTCGCCCAACCCGATCGTCAACCACCTGGTGATCATGCCGGACATCGAGAAGCGCCTCGAGGCCTTCGTCCGCATGGGCCACGGCATCATCGTATTCCCGGGAGGCGTCGGTACCGCGGAGGAGATCCTGTACCTGCTCGGCATCCTGCTGCGCGAGGAGAACGCGCACCTGC
>CAYYAT010000036.1:0-10477 GCA_964469595.1 uncultured Thermomonas sp. | reverse complement strand
GCGCGTGCTGCTCGGCTTCGTGCTGGGCGCGCTGGCCGGCTGGGCGTTCGGCAAGGACGCCGAGACCTGGTTCGGGCCGGTCGGCGACCTCTACGTCACCCTGATCTCGATGATCGCGGTGCCGCTGGTGTTCTTCGCGGTGATCAACGCGGTGGCCTCGCTCAGCGGCAAGGCGTCGATCGCGGCGCTGGCCGGGCGCACCTTCCTGTGGTTCGCGATCACCGCGGTGCTGGCGGTGGGGGTGGGGCTGGCGTTCGGCTGGATCATCCAGCCCGGGACCGGGGTGGGGACGCTGAGGATCGCGTCCGACTATTCGCCCAAGCAGGTGCCCGGCGCGCTGGACATGCTGCTGAACCTGGTGCCGGCCAATCCGTTCCAGGCGCTGGGCGGGGCCGCGAGCGCGAAGCTGGCCGACGGCACCAAGGTGCTGGTGCCGCGCAGCGGGACCGTGCTGCAGGTGATCTTCTTCGCCGGCCTGGTGGGCTTTGCGATGGTGAAGCTGGGCGACAAGGTCGCCGGCGTGCGCAAGCTGGTGGGCGAGGCCAGCGAGGTGATGATCCAGGTCACCCGCTACGTGCTGGAGTTCACCCCGTTCGGCACCTTCGGCCTGATCGCCGCGCTGGTGGGCGGCTATGGCTTCGAGCAACTGCGTCCGCTGCTGAACTTCGTGCTGGCGCTGTACGCGGCCTGCGCCTTCCACATCGTGGTGGTGTACAGCGGATTGCTGCTGGCGCACGGCCTGAACCCGCTGAAGTTCTTCCGCGGCGCGGCGCCGGCGATGGAGGTGGGGTTCGTGGCCTCCAGCAGCTTCGCGGCGCTGCCGGTGGCGCTGCGCAGCGCCACCCACAACCTGGGCGTCGACAGGGACTACGCGGCGTTCGCGGTGCCGCTGGGCGCCACCATCAAGATGGACGGCTGCGGCGCGATCTATCCGGCGCTGGCGGCGGTGTTCATCTCGCAGTACGCCGGGATCGAGCTGTCGCTGACCCAGTACCTGATCATCGCCCTCGCATCGGTGCTGGGCAGCTTCGGCACGGCCGGCGTGCCGGGCACTGCGGTGATCATGGCCACCGTGGTGCTGTCGGCCGCGGGGTTGCCGCTGGAGGTGATCGGCTACCTGTACGCGATCGACCGCGTGCTGGACATGATGCGCACGATGACCAACGTCACCGGGCAGGTGCTGGTGCCGGTGCTGGTGGCGAAGGAGACCGGCCGCCTGGACCGCGCCCTGTACGAGGCGGCGCCGAGCAACGTGGGGCTGGCCGAGGGCGACCAGGCCGAGCCCGGCGTCAGGCGCGGCTGAGCTGCCATCAAGCAGCCGCCGGCGGCTGCCGTTAAGCTTGGTGAAATGAACGACCTGCCCGACCTTCCCGCCCCGGACGTGGCCGACCTGGAGGGGTATTACGACAAGTTCTACATCCACGACGCGGGCGAGATCCGCCACCACCTGCAGCGCCTGGTGGGCGAGCGCAGTGCGCTCAGCGTGCGCCCGGACAACACCGCCAGCGCGCTGCCCACCATCCTGCTGAAGGTGGATGCCGCCGGCCTGCTGATCGACGTGCCCGCCAGCCGCTCGGTGCAGGATGCCTGGCTGGCGGTGCCGCTGCTGCGGTTCGAGGGCAGCATCGACCGCGCCGCGCTGCGCTTCTCGTGCGGGCCGGCCCTGCTGGATGCGTTCGAGGATGGCGCCGCGTTCCGGCTGCCGATCCCCGAGCGCGTGCTCTACCTGCAGCGGCGCGAGTTCATGCGCCGCGAGCCGCCGGCCGGCACCCTGTTCTGCCGCCTGCGGCTGGAAGAGGGCGAACGCGAGCGCGAGGTGGATGCCACCATCCGCGACATCGGTGGCGGTGGGCTGGCGGTGGTGGCCACCCGCTCGCAGGCGCGCCTGCAGGTGGGCGACGTGCTGCGCGATTGCCGGATCGACCTGCCGGAGCTGGGCGAGGTGGAGGTGAACCTGCAGGTGCGGCACGTGATCAGCCGCGGCCACCTCGGCCCGGATGTCACCCAGGCCGGCTGCGAGTTCGTCAATCTCACCCCGGCCGCGCAGCGCAAGCTGTTCCGCTACCTGTTGCAGCTCGACCGCGACCTGCTGGCGCGGCGACGGCGGATGGAGTAGGCGCGGCGGTCGCAGGGGGCGGTCGAAGCGGGTAGAATGCACGAAAGCCGGGGCTCGCCTCGGCTTTTTCCGTGTCTGGACGCGCGTCGCCCGGAGCGCCCCGATGGCGTGCCGGCCCGGCGGCGCGGGGTTCCGGACCCCCTATCCCGCGGCCCCGATGGCCGCACGCAGCAGGAGTGAGGCCATGGGCCAGTCGGTCGTGGTGTTGGGCGCCCAGTGGGGCGACGAGGGCAAGGGCAAGATCGTCGATCTGCTCACCGAGGACATCGGCGCCGTGGTGCGCTTCCAGGGCGGCCACAACGCCGGCCACACCCTGGTCATCAATGGCAAGAAAACGGTGCTGCACCTGATCCCGTCCGGCATCCTGCGCGACGACGCGCTGTGCCTGATCGGCAACGGCGTGGTGATCTCGCCGGCCGCGCTGCGCAAGGAGATCGAGGAACTGGAATCGGCCGGGGTGGACGTGCGCTCGCGGCTGAAGATCAGCCCGGCCGCGCCGCTGATCATGCCGTACCACATCGCGCTGGACCAGGCGCGCGAGAAGGCCGCCGGCGGCAAGGCCATCGGTACCACCGGCCGCGGCATCGGCCCGGCTTACGAGGACAAGGTGGCGCGCCGCGGCATCCGCATCGCCGACCTGCACTACCCCGAGCAGCTGGCCGAGAAGCTGCGCGCCGCGCTGGATTACCACAACTTCGTGCTGACCAAGTACCTGGGCGTGGACCCGGTGGATTTCGATGCCGTGTATGCCGAGGCGCTGGCGTTCGGCGAGTACGTCGAGCCGATGAAGTCCGACGTGGCCGGCATTTGCCACGACCTGCGCAAGCAGGGCAAGCGGGTGTTGTTCGAGGGCGCGCAGGGCGCGCTGCTGGACATCGACCACGGCACCTATCCCTACGTCACCAGCTCCAACACCACGGTTGGCGGCGCGCTGGCCGGCACCGGCGTGGGCGCGGACGCGATCGACTACGTGCTGGGCATCGCCAAAGCGTATGCGACGCGCGTCGGTGGCGGCCCGTTCCCGACCGAGCTGGACGACGAGATCGGCCAGGGCATCCGCGACCGCGGCGCCGAGTACGGGGCCTCCACCGGCCGCCCGCGCCGCTGCGGCTGGATGGACATCGTGGCGCTCAAGCGCGCGGTGGCGATCAATGGCATCAGCGGCCTGTGCATCACCAAGCTCGACGTGCTGGACGGCATGGAGAAGCTGAAGATGTGCATCGCCTACGAGTACCGCGGCAAGCGCACCGAGTACGCCCCGCTGGACGCGCAGGGCTGGGAGGAGATCACCCCGGTGTACCTGGAGTTCCCGGGCTGGAGCGAAACCACCCACGGCATCACCGAGTGGGACGGGTTGCCGCCGGCCGCACGTGCCTACCTGCGCGCGCTGGAGGAGCTGGCGGGTTGCCCGATCAGCATCGTCTCCACCGGCCCCGACCGCGACCACACCATGGTGCTGCGCGACCCGTTCGCCTGAGCCCCGTCCGCGCGGGCGGCAGCTGTGCGTCGCCAGCCCGGAGTGCCCGTCGCGCCCGCATGCGCCCGGCTCATGGCCGGGCGTATTGCTTGAGGAAGTCCCAGATCCGCTGCGGGCCGTCGATGTCGCGGTTCTGCGGCCCCAGCAGGCGGTCCACCAGCGCCGGGTGGCGGGCATCGGCGAGGAGGTCGGGCATGCGGTGGCCGCCGCCGTCCACCCGGTACAGCAGCACCCCGGTGCCGGGCGGGCAGCGCGAATCCACCCGCACCACCTGCGAGCCATCGTCGGGTGCCGTGTCCGCCAGCGCGGTGGTGCCGGCATCCTCTGGGGCGCAGCCGTCCAGGCGTCGCCAGAAGCGCAGGGTGTCCTCCGCCGACAGCAGCCCGGAAACGCCCATCATCCGGTTGCGGCCGCGCCCGCCGTCGAAGTTGACCAGCGGGTCGGCGGTGCCGTTCATCAGCACGATCGGGGTGCCCTGGCGTGGATGGCAGTGCGCCACCATGGTCTGGGTCATCGCCATGATGGTGCTGCTGGCCGCGGCGAACAGCCCCGGGTGCGTGCAGGCCAGGCTCATCGCCATCGCGCCGCCATTGGAGATGCCGGCCACGTAGATGCGGTGCGGGTCGGCGATGCCGCGCCGGACCAGGTCCTGTGCCAGCGCGGTCAGGAACTTCACGTCGTCGGTGCCGGGTGGCGGCCGGCGGCCGGCCACTTCGGCATCGCTGCGCAGGTCCGCCCAACCGCGGTTCAGGCCGTCCGGCGCCACCAGCACGAAGCCCGCACGGCGGGCCACGTCAGGCCAGGAGGTATGTTCGAGGATGTCGCGGCCTTGCTGGGCATTGCCGTGCAAGACCAGCACCAGTGGCGCCGGCTGCTGGGAGGGGCGTTGCATCAGGTAGCTGCGTGGGGTGCCGTCCACGCTCAGGGTCGCTGATTCGATGCCTCCGGCAGTCGCTGCTGCGGCCCGCGCTGGCGCCAGCAGCAGTGCCAGGGATAGCAGCAGCGCGCGGGGCAGGACGGTGGCGATGGACAGGTCTGTACGCATGTCGGAGTGCAGGAAGGTGTACTGGGCACGCTCGCGGAAGCGCACCGCGCTAAAGTACAACGCCGGTCGAGGTCTGGGGTTGACCGCGCGGCGCGTGGGCAGAGTATCCTGCTGCAATGCAGCAGACCGCGCGCATCCGTCCGGATCCTCTTCCCTATCCCGGCGAGGAGCTCGCCAATGCGCTGACCCACGGCGTGGGCGCGGCCGCCGCGCTGGCCGGCGGCGCGGTGCTGGTCACCTTGGTGGCGATCCACGGCGACGGCTGGCAGCTGGCCGGGGCCATTGTCTTCGGCGTGGCGCTGCTGCTGCTCTACACCGCGTCCACCCTGTACCACGCGATCTCGCATCCGGTCGCCAAGGGGCGGCTGAAGGTGTTCGACCATTGCGCGATCTACCTGCTGATCGCGGGCACCTACACCCCGTTCACCTTGGTCGGCCTGCGCGGCGTGGTGGGCTGGTGGCTGTTCGGCGCGATCTGGGTACTGGCGCTGGCGGGCGTGGTGTTCAAGCTGTTCTACACCGGACGCTTCCGCCGCCTCTCGACCCTGATCTACCTCGCGATGGGCTGGCTGGTGGTGGTCGCGGCCGGGCCGCTGCTGCGCGCACTGGATGCGGCCACGCTGGGTTGGCTGCTGGCCGGCGGGGTGGCCTATACGCTCGGCACCCTGTTCTACCTGCGGCCGCGGATGCGCTGGTCGCACGCGATCTGGCACGGCTTCGTGATCGCCGGCAGCGTCTGTCATTACATTTCCGTAATGCACCACCTGCTGTAAACAAGCCGGCGGCATGACTTCCGGGGGTGGGCCGCGCCCCGGGGCAGCGGGAAGATCGGAGGTCTCCCACGTCTCCCCCGAGGTTTGCATGCGTCGCCTTCTGACCACCGCCATCGCCCTGGCCCTAGCCGGCTCCAGCACCGCCGCGCTGGCGCGTCCGGCCGTGCCCGCGCCCGCCGATGCGCAGGTAGATGCCACCACCCAGCTGCCGCGCGACGTGCGCCCGACCCACTACGACGTCGAGATCGTGCCGCACGCCGAGCGCCTGGCGTTCGACGGCAAGGTGCGGATCAACCTCGACGTGCTCAAGCCCACCCGCAGCATCACCCTGAACGCGGTGGACATGGCCTTCTCCCGCGTCCGCCTGGGCCGCGCGCAGGGCCAGGACCTGGCGCCCAAGGTGGCGATCGATGCGGCGGCGCAGACCGCCACCTTCACCTTCGACCGCGAGCTCGCGCCCGGCAGCTACCTGCTGTCGATCGACTACAGCGGCAAGATCGGCACCCAGGCCAACGGCCTGTTCGCGCTCGACTACCCGACCGCTTCCGGCAACAAGCGCGCGCTCTACACCCAGTTCGAGAACTCCGACGCGCGCCGCTTCATCCCGTCCTGGGACGAGCCCAGCCTGAAGGCCACCTTCCACCTGGCGGTGACCGCGCCGGCGGGGCAGATGGTGGTCAGCAACATGCCGGCGGAGCGCACCCGCGACCTTGGCGACGGTCGCCGCCTGACCGTGTTCGCGCCGACCCCGAAGATGTCCACCTACCTGCTGTTCCTGGCGGTGGGCGATTTCGACCGCACGACGCTGTCCGACAACGGCGTGGAGATCGGCGTGATCGCGCAGAAGGGCAAGGTGGACCAGGCCCACTTCGCGCTGGAATCCGGCCGCGACGTGCTGCGCGAATACGACGACTACTTTGGCGTGAAGTACCCGTTGCCCAAGCTCGACAACATCGCCGCGCCGGGCCGCAGCCAGTTCTTCAGCGCGATGGAGAACTGGGGCGCGATCTTCACCTTCGAGTCCTCGCTGCTGTTCGACCCGGCCACTTCCAACCTGTCCGACAAGCAGCGCATCTTCACCACCGCCGCGCACGAGATCGCGCACCAGTGGTTCGGCGACCTGGTGACGATGGCGTGGTGGGACGACCTGTGGCTGAACGAGGGCTTCGCCACCTGGATGGAAGGCCGCACCACCCGCAAGCTGCACCCGGAATGGGATGTGGACAACGTCGATGCCGCCTTCACCAGCCGCGGGCCGATGGGGCAGGATGGCTACGCCACCACCCATCCGATCGTGCAGCACATCGCCACCGTAGAGCAGGCCAGCCAGGCGTTCGATGGCATTACCTACCGCAAGGGCTCCGCGGTCATTTCGATGCTGGAGGATTACATCGGCGAAGACGCCTGGCGCGCCGGCGTGCGCCGCTACATCGCCAAGCACGCGTACGGCAACGCGGTGACCGACGATCTGTGGAAGGAAATGGAGATCGCGGCGCCGGGCCGGCAGTTCACCACGGTCGCGCATGATTTCACCTTGCAGCCGGGCGTACCGCTGATCAAGGCCAGCGCGCGCTGCGAGGGCGGCAACACCCTGCTCCAGCTGGAGCAGGGCGAGTACACCGTGGACCGTCCCGGCAAGGCGCCGCTGCACTGGCACGTGCCGGTCAGCGTGCGCGGCGGCGACGGCCAGGTGCAGCGCGTGTTGGTGGACGGTCAGGCCCGCCTGACCTTGCCCGGCTGCACCGCCCCGGTGCTGGTGAACGCCGGCCAGAAGGGCTACTTCCGCACCCTGTACGCGCCGGCCCAGTTCAAGGCCATCAGCGCCGGTTTCGCCAAGCTGCCGGTGGTGGACCAGATGGGCGTGATGCTGGACGCGCAGGCGCTGGCCGCGGTCGGCCTGCAGCCGGAGGCCGACAGCCTGGACCTGGCCATGCAGGTGCCGCTGTCGGCCGCGCCGGAGCTGTGGCAGAACGTGGCCGGCCAGCTGGCCGCGATCGACGACCTGCTCAAGGCCGATCCCAAGCGCCAGGCCGCCTTCCGCGCGTTCGCCCAGGCCAGGCTGGCGCCCAAGCTGGCGCAGTTGGGCTGGGACAACCGCGCGGATGATTCCGCCGCCGTGCGCGAGCTGCGGCAGAGCCTGATCGGCGTGCTCGGCATGCTCGGCGATGCCCAGGTGCAGGCCGAGGCGCGCCGCCGCTTCGACGCCTTCCTCGCCAATCCGGCCTCGCTCGGCCCCGACCTGCGCCGGACCGTGCTGGGGATGGTCGCGCGCAATGCCGATGCCGCCACCTGGGACAAGCTGCACGCGCTGGCGCAGGCGGAGAAGTCCTCGATGCTGCGCGACCAGTACTACGGCCTGCTGGCGATGGCCAAGGACAAGGCGCTGGCGCAGCGCGCGCTGGACATGGCGCTGACCACCGAGCCCGGCGCCACCAACAGCGCCTCGATGATCGCCACCGTCGCCCGCGAGCACCCGCACCTGGCCTTCGACTTCGCCACCGCCCACCGCACCCAGGTGGACGCGCTGGTCGATTCCACCTCGCGCGCGCGCTACTACCCCGGCCTCGGCAGCGGCGCGGATGACCTGAAGATGGTGGACAAGATCAACGCCTTCGCCGGGCAGTACATCGCGCCGACTTCGCGCGGCGAGGCGCAGCGGGTGGTGAATGCCATCCAGACGCGGGTGAAGCTGCGCCAGCAGCGGCTGCCGCAGATCGAGGCGTGGCTGAAGCAGCGCGGCGTCTGATCGCGTTCGCGCGGCACCACGGAACAGGCCCCGGCATGCGGGGCCTGTTCGCGTTCCAGACCGTGGTCCCGGCCCCTGGGCCTTGCAGGGTCACTCGACGGCGAACGTCCAGGTCCGCGGCACCAGTTTCTCGCCCGCCTGGCTGGCAAAGCCGCCGTCCTGCTCGCTGTTCAGCAGCAGCCGGTAGTGCGCCCCGGCTTCCAGCCGCACGGGGATGCGCAGCACCTGCTTGGCGGCGTCCCAGGACGGCTTTCCGGTGACCGGCGGCACGTCGCCGAAGATCGCGATGCGGCCGTCCATCGGCCGGTCGAAGTGCAGCTCCAGCACACTGTCGCCGGCGGCCGGGCGGCTGCCCTCGGCCGGCACCAGCGCGGCCAGCTGCGGGCCCTGCGCCAGCAGGCGCGCCTGTGCGTCGGCCAGCCGCCGCTGCTCCGCCACGATGCGGGCGCCATTGCCCGCGGCCCACTCGTCCAGCAGGGCCGCGATCGCGGCTGCCGTGCCGGCGCCAAAACGCGGCTGGCCCGCGGCGTCCGCGGCATCGAGCAGGTCCGCGAGTGCCGGCGTCCACGGGAAGCCCTTGCCCTGGTCCTCGGCGGTCGTCCGCCGCAGCACCGCGTCCTCGCCGTGGTGCCGCAGGTAGCGCAGGGTGTTGGCACGCACCAGCGACTCGTACAGCAGGATGCGCGGCTCGCCGTAGGCCAGGCCGCGCATGGTCGGGGCGACGACGTCGAACAGCCGCTGCGCCGGTGCGCCGAGGACGCCCATTTGGGCATCGACCCACGGGTTGAGGTAGACGTGGTGGAACTCGTGCACCAGCAGTGCCAGCTGCGCGTCGGCCGGATAGTCGATGGCCTCGCCGGCGCGGATGCTGGGCGTGCCCAGCACGCCGTAGACGGTGTCGCCCATGCGCACGGCGTAGCTGTTCAGGCCGTCCAGCAGGCCGGGTACGACCACGAAGTGGCGCACGGGTTGCGGCGGCAGCTGCCGCAGGTACCAGCCCAGGTCCAGCCGCTGCCCGAGGTTGGCGCGGATGCGGGCCTCCGCTTCGGCGTGCACGGCGCGCTGGCCGGCGAAGAACGCGCGGGCGCCGGTGTCGCGCTCGAAGCGTTTGGCCGCCTGCAGGAAGATGCGCAGCGAGGCCGCGTCCCAACGGGGATCCAGCCCGGCCGGCCGCGGCGACAGCGGCACCACCGGCGACCAGTCGCCGGGTGACCCGGCCAGGCCCGCTTCCACCACCGCGTTGTAGGCGATGTGCCGCTGCTCGCGCAGGGTGCGCAGGATGGCGATGGACGGATGGTCGCGGTACGGGGCGAAGTGGGCGTCCACCGCGTGGTCGTAGGTTTCGATGCCGCGCCCCTGGTATTCCTCGAACCCGGCCAGGCGCGCCATGACGGCGGCCAGCTCGACCCGCGGATCGACGCGCACGGTGATGGCCTGCGGCACGGCCGCCGCCGCGGGCCCGGCGGTGCGGGCCAGTGCGTTAGTGGGGGCGAGGATACCGAGCAGGGCGGCCAGCAGCAGGCCGTGGCGGGTCGTGTGCATGATGGACGCAGCGCGGGCAGGCGGCGCGTTGGCCGCGATGCCGGCAATCTAGTGCCGCTGCGCGCCCGGGAAAAGTGACGACCGGCAGGGTGCCGGCCGGCACAAACGGACAGCCCCGCACGGGGCGGGGCTGTCGTGGGTCGTGCGGGAGGGGGGCGGTCAGTCCTTGTAGGCGTCCACCGGGATGCAGGCGCAGAACACGTTCTTGTCGCCGTGGACGTTGTCCACCCGCGCCACCGGCGGCCAGTACTTGACCTGCTTCAGGCTGGGCAGCGGGAACGCCGCCAGCTCGCGCGTGTAGGCGTGCGTCCACTCGCTGGCGGACACCCGCATCGCGGTGTGCGGGGCGTGCTTGAGCGGGTTGTCGGCGCGGTCCAGCTTGCCGTCGATCACGTCCTGGATCTCGGCGCGGATCTGGATCATGGCGTCGATGAAACGGTCCAGCTCGTGCTGCGACTCGGACTCGGTCGGCTCCACCATCAGCGTGCCGGCGACCGGGAAGCTCAGCGTCGGGGCGTGGAAGCCGAAGTCGATCAGGCGCTTGGCCACATCCTCGGCGCTGATGCCGGACAGCTTCTCCAGCGGGCGCAGGTCGAGGATGCACTCGTGCGCCACCAGCCCGTTGCGGCCGGTGTACAGGGTGGGGAAGTGCGGGGCCAGCCGCCTGGCGATGTAGTTGGCGTTGAGCATCGCCACCTGGGTGGCCTTGCGCAGGCCGTCGCGGCCCATCATCGCGATGTACATCCAGCTGATCGGCAGGATCGAGGCGCTGCCGAAG
>CAYYAT010000035.1:0-10578 GCA_964469595.1 uncultured Thermomonas sp. | reverse complement strand
CTGGCAGGTCGGCGGATTCCTGGCGGCGTGGGTGATCGGGTATGGGCTGGTGCAGTCGCTGGCTCCGTGGGTCACCGGCCGCCGCCGCGGGCAGGTGCCGGATGGACGCAGCGCCGCGGCGTGGGCGCTGTTGCTGGCGCTGGCGCCGGCGCTGATGGCGGCCTGTTACGGCCGGCCGCAGTTCGCGCCGATCCTGATCGGCGGCCTGCTGGTGTTCGGCGTGCTGTTCGCGGTCAACTCCGCGCTGCACAGCTATCTGATCGTGAGCTACGCCAGCGAGGACGGCGTCTCGCTGGACGTCGGCTTCTATTACATGGCCAACGCGATGGGCCGCCTGCTCGGCACGGTGCTCTCGGGCTGGGTGTTCCAGGCCGCGGGGCTGGGCGCCTGCCTGTGGATCTCGGCCGCGTTCGTGCTGTTGGCCGCGTTCATCTCGCTGGCGCTGCCGCGGCATCCTGCGGGCGGCACGGTGGGCCGCCCGGGGTGAGTCGCGACCGGGCGCCGGCAACGGGCCCGGTCACGGCGCATCCCATCGCATCGGCTCAGTGCCCGCTGGCAAGACTGGCGGAGTCGTCGCGATAGGTGTTCAAACGGTCCACCAGCCACTCGCTGGCCTCGTTCAGGCCCACCACCTCCACCTGCGCACCGTGCTTGCGGAATTTCAGCACCACCCGATCCAGCGCGGCCACCGCGCTGGTGTCCCAGAAATGCGCCTTGCGCACGTCGATCACCACCTTGGCGGGCGCGTGGATGTAATCGAAGCTGTTGGCGAACTGCACCGCGGAGGCGAAGAACACCTGTCCGCGCGCTTCGTAGATGCGCTCGCCGTCGGCGCCCGGGCGGTCCTCGACCACCAGCATCGCGCTGACCCGGCGGGTGAACGACAGCGCGGTCAGCAGCACGCCGGTCAGCACGCCTTTGGCAAGGTCGTGGGTGGCCACGGTGACCACCACCGTGCCCAGCATGATCAGGTTGGCGGTCTTGGGATGGGTCTTGAACTCGCGGAAGCTCTTCCAGTGGAAGGTGCCGATGCTGACCGTGATCATCACCGCCACCAGGGCCGCCATCGGAATCTTCGACACCCATGGCGAGGCGTACACCACCAGCACCAGCAGCACCACGCCGGCGACCAGGCATGACAGGCGACCGCGCCCGCCGGCAGTGACGTTGATCACCGACTGCCCGATCATCGCGCAGCCAGCCATGCCGCCGAACAGGCCGGCGACCACATTGGCCGCGCCCTGCCCCGCGCACTCGCGGCGGCGGTTGGTGGGGGTATCGGTCATGTCCTCCACGATCTGCGCGGTCATCAGCGACTCCAGCAGGCCGACCACCGCCAGCGTGGCCGATACCGGCAGCAGGATGCGCAGGGTGTCCAGCGTCCACGGGATGTCCGGCAGCAGGAACGCCGGCAGGCTGTCCGGCAGGTGGCCCATGTCGCCGACGGTGCGGATGTCCCAGCCCAGCCAGCCCACGGCCAGGGTCAGCACCACGATCGCCACCAGCGCCGAGGGCACCGCACGGGTCAGGTGCGGCAGCAGGTAGATGATCGCCAGCCCCGCGGCGCAGACCGCGTACACGTGCCAGGACTTGCCCGCCAGCTCCGGCAGCTGCGCCAGGAAAATCAGGATGGCCAGCGCATTGACGAAACCCACCACGACAGAACGCGACACGAAGCGCATCAGCGTATTGAGCCGCAGCGCCGCCGCCAGCAGTTGCAGCACGCCGGTGAGGATGGTGGCCGCAAACAGGTATTGCAGGCCATGGTCGCGCACCAGGTCCACCATCAGCAGCGCCATCGCGCCGGTGGCGGCGGAAATCATGCCCGGACGGCCACCGGCGATGGAGGTCACCACCGCGATGCAGAAAGCCGCGTACAGCCCCACTTTTGGATCCACCCCGGCGATCAGCGAAAACGCGATCGCCTCCGGGATCAGCGCCAGCGCCACCAACACGCCCGACAGGATGTCGCCGCGCACATTACCGAACCACTGCTCGCGCAGCGGATAATTAACCGACATGAAAAATTCTCCGTGCACGCCCCTGCGGGCGCGCATTGCAGGATCGAGGAAAACCGGAACAGGAACACCCCCGCGCACGCACCGGACGGTGCGGCGACACTGGACGGCAGGGGCTATGGCGGCGTCATCGGGCCGACGTATCCGTTAAAGGTGAAAGCGGATTGTATTGCCGTGCAGCATGACAAGACAATGACGCTCCTGCCGGCATCCTCTTGGCGTGGATGGTTCAGCGCTTGACCTTCCCATCGCGGCAAGCCAGACACTTCCGCGCATTGCCCCAACCACAGGAGCCCTTCCGATGCTGCTGAAAGTCGAGAACATGAGCTGCCAGCACTGCGTGCGCAGCGTGACCGCCGCTCTGCGCGCGCTGGATGCCGATGCCCGGGTGGAGGTGGACCTGGCGCGCGGCGAAGTGCTCACGGATGGGAAGTTCGATGCCGAAGCGGCGATCCGGGCGCTGGCCGAGGCCGATTATCCGGCGCGCCTGCCGGCAGGCGCCGATCCGGCATGACCGACCACACCCGCCGCCGCCTGCTGCAAGGGGCCGCGCTGGGCGCCGGCGCACTCGCCCTGCGCCCGCTATGGGCGCTGGCCTCGCCGGATCGGCTCAGCGTGCTCGCCGGCAACGCCTTCGAGCTGACGCTGGGGCGCACGCCGGTGAACATCACCGGGCGCATCGCTTCCGCGTTCACCGTCAACGGCCTGCTGCCGGGCCCGGTGCTGCGCTGGCGCGAAGGCGACACCGTGCGCATCCGCGTGCATAACACGCTGGCAGAAACCAGTTCGATCCACTGGCACGGCCTGCTGCTGCCGGCCAACATGGACGGCGTGCCGGGGATGAGCTTCGACGGCATCCCGCCCGGCGGCGACTACCTGTATCAATTCAAGGTCCGGCAGAGCGGCACCTACTGGTACCACAGCCATTCCAGCCTGCAGGAGCAGGCCGGGCTGCTGGGCGCGATCATCATCGATCCGGCCGGCCCGGATCCGCTGGCCTGCGAACGCGATTACGTGGTGCTACTGTCCGACTGGACCGACCTGCCGCCCGCGCGATTGCTGGCGCGCATGAAGAAGCGCAGTGACTACGACAACCTGCACAAGCGCACCGTCGTGGATTTCATGCGCGACGTGCGCCGCGACGGGCTGGCCGCCACCCTGGCCGACCGCCGCGCCTGGGGCGCGATGCGGATGAGCCCGACCGACCTGGCCGATGTCAACGGCCACACCTACACCTATCTCGCGAACGGCCACACCGCCGCGCAGAACTGGACCGCACTGTTCGCCCCCGGCGAACGCGTCCGTCTGCGCTTCATCAACGGCGCGGCGATGACCTTCTTCGACGTGCGCATCCCCGGCCTGACGCTCACCGTGGTCGCCGCGGACGGCCAGCCGGTGCATCCGGTTGCGATCGACGAGTTCCGCATCGCGCCGGCCGAAACCTTCGATGTGATCGTGCAGCCGCGCGACGACGCGGCCTACACCGTGTTCGCGCAGGCGATGGACCGCAGCGGCCACGCCCGCATCACCCTGGCGCCGCGCCCAGGTATGGCGGCCGCGGTGCCGGTGCCGGACAAGCGCCCGCTGCTGACCATGGACGACATGGGCCACGGGGGCCATGCCGGCCACGGCAAGCCCGACGCGACCGAAATGGCCTGCGGCGCCGCGATGGGCATGCCCGGCATGGCCATGGCCGAAATGGACCACGGCACGCACGGCGGCGGGATGCAGGCGCACCCCGCCAGCGAGACCGGCAACCCGGACGTGGACATGCAAACCATGATGCCTACGCCGCGCCTGGACGATCCCGGCATCGGCCTGCGCGACAACGCCCGCCGCGTGCTGCGCTATGCCGACCTGCGCAGCCTGCACGCGCCGGAGGACGATCGCACGCCGTCGCGCGACATCGAGTTGCACCTCACCGGCAACATGGAACGCTTCACCTGGGGCTTCGACGGCATCCGCTTCGCCGACGCCGCGCCGATCCGGCTGCGCTACGGCGAGCGCGTGCGGCTGGTGCTGGTCAACGACACCATGATGGAACATCCGATCCATCTGCACGGCATGTGGAGCGACCTGGAAGACGCGGACGGCCGTTTTCTCGTGCGCAAGCACACCGTGCGCGTCCCGCCAGGCAGCAAGCGTAGCTTTCGGGTCACCGCCGATGCGCTGGGCCGCTGGGCCTTCCACTGCCACATGCTGCTGCACATGGAAACCGGGATGATGCGCGAAGTGCGGGTGGAGGAATGACCGTGCGCGCCTGGCCCCTTCTCCCGCTGGCGCTATGGCTGGGCGCGGCCAGCGCCCAGGAGCACGCCCACCACGCGATGCACGCACCCCAGGCCGCGCAGGATGTGCCCGCGGCGCCAGCCCAGGCCGCGGATGAAGAGCAGACGGATCCGCACGCCGCGCATCCCGCGATGGCGTCGCACAGCTCCACTCCGATGGTAGGCACGTACCGAGTCCCGTCGCTGACCGATGCCGATCGCGCGGCGGCCTTCCCGGTGCTGCACGCACGCCACGACCACCGCGATCCGCTGGTGTGGATGGTGCAGGCCGACCGCTTCGAATACACCCAGAGCGATGCGCTGGCCTGGTCGGGCAAGGCCTGGATCGGCCGCGACCGTGGCCGCCTGTGGCTGCGCAGCGAGGGCGAGCGCAGCCATGGCCATGTCGATGCCAGCCTCGAGGCCCTGTGGGGCCGCCCGCTGGATGCCTGGTGGGACGTGCTGGCCGGTCTCCGCCACGACACCGCCGGCCCCGGCCCGGCGCGCGACTGGCTGGCGCTCGGCGTGCAGGGGCTGGCCCCGTACAAGTTCGAAGTGCAGGCCACCGCCTACCTGGGTAGCAGCGGGCGCTCGATGCTGCGCGCCGAGGCCGAGTACGAGCTGTTGCTCACCAACCGTCTGATCCTGCAGCCGCGGCTGGAGGCGGTGCTCAACGGGCGCGCCGATCCCGCGCGCGGCACCGGGGCGGGCCTGGCGCAGACATCGCAGGGCCTGCGGCTGCGCTACGAGCTCCGGCGCGAATTCGCGCCCTACCTCGGCTATGCCTGGACCCAGCGGCATGGCGGCAGCGCGGATCGGGCGCGCCTGCGCGGCGAGCCCGTGCGCGACCACGGCTGGGTCGCCGGCGTCCGCTTCTGGTTCTGAATCTCCCGCGCGGCGGTGACGATCAGCGCTTCTTGCGCACGTACAGCACCAGCGCGTGGTCGGCGATCTCGTAGCCGTGCTCGGCGGCAATCTTCTGCTGCAGCCGCTCGATTTCCTCGCTCTGGAACTCGATCACCTTGCCGGTGTCCAGGTCCACCATGTGGTCGTGGTGGACGCCGCGATCCAGCTCGTACACCGCGGTGCCGCCCTCGAAGTTGTGCTTCAGCACCAGGTGCGCGGCCTCGAACTGGGTGAGCACCCTGTAGATGGTGGCCAGGCCGATGTCCTCGCCCTCGGCCAGCAGGTGCTTGTAGATGTCCTCGGCGGTCATGTGCCGGGGCTTGGCGTGTTCCAGCAACTCCAGGATCCGCAGCCGCGGATGGGTGACCTTGAGTCCAGCCTTGCGAAGATCCGGCGCCATCGAAAACCCTCCGTCACGGGCGCAACCGGCAACCGCGCATGAATGCACGCGCCCGTGCAGGCCATGCTGGCCGATGCATGTGGCCGGGAGTGTATCATCGGCGTTCCTGCCACTGCCCCGCCCCGCCGATGCGCAAGCTGCTTCCCCTCGTCCTGGCAACCCTGTTCGTGAGCGGCTGCGGATTGGTGTACCGGCAACCGATCTTCCAGGGCAACCTGCTGGAAAAGACCGCGGTGGACCAACTGCAGGCCGGCATGGACCAGCGCCAGGTGATGATGCTGCTGGGCACCCCGTCGGTCCGCGATCCCTTCCACCACGACCGCTGGGACTACGTCGCCAGCCAGCGCATCGGCCGCACCGGCGCGCCGGTGGTCAAGACCATGACCCTGTGGTTCGAGAACGGCCAGCTGGCGCGCTGGGAAGGCGAGTACTTCCCCGAGCAGGACGAAGCCCTGGCCAACAACTCGATCCGTTACTTCGGCCCGAACCTGGCCAAGGACAAGGACAAGAAGAAGCGCGGCCGCTGAGGCCCGCACGCGATCAGCGCCGCGCGCGCGTCCCGGCGCGCCTGCGCCGCGTCTGCATCGGGTCGCATTGCAGCGGCCGCAGCAGCTCGATGCGGTCGCCATCGTGCAGCGGCGTCTGCAACCCGGCGGCCTGGCCGAACACCGCCAGCGCCACGAACTCCGCATCCAGCCGCCAGCCCGCGGCCTGCAGCGCATCCGCCACGCAGGCACCGGGCGGTAGCGCCACCTGCACGGCATCGAAGCGCCCGGGCCAGGCGCGCACCAGTTCCACCTGCATCAGCTGCTCCCCCGGTCCGCTTCGCGCACGAAATCGTCCACCATGCGGTCGGCCAGCCCCTGCATGCCCAGCTGCAGCGCCGGGCCAAGCAGCCGGTTCTGCGGCTCGAAATCCAGCCGCAGGCTCACCTTGCAGGCGCATTCGTCCAGCGCATGGAATTCCCAGCGGCCGCGCAGGTGGCGGAACGGGCCGTCGCGCAGGGACATCTCGATGTGGTGCGGCGGCGCCAGCAGGTTTTCGGTGGTGAACCAGGTATGGAAGCCGCCCAACCCGAGGTCGAGTCGCGCCACCAGCCGCTCCGGGCCTTCCTCCAGCACCTGCGCCTGGCGGCACCAGTCGAAGCGGCGCGGATAGGACTGCACGTCGTTCACCAGGGCGAACATGCGGCGGGCGGAGTGTTCGACGAGGGCGCTGCGCTGGATGACGGGCATCGTGGGGGTCCGTGCGGCCCGGATGCACCGCGCGGCATCCGGATCGGCGAGAATGGCGGGATGAGCAAGAAGAACGGCAAGGATAAGCCAAACGGCAGCGGCACCATCGCGCTCAACAAGCGCGCGCGCCACGAGTACAGCTTCGAGCAGAAGTTCGAGGCCGGCCTTGCCCTGCAGGGCTGGGAGCTGAAGGCGATCCGCGCCGGCCGCGCCAACATCGGCGATGCCTACGCGGTGGTGCTGCAGGGCGAGTTGTTCCTCATCGGCGCCCAGATCACGCCGCTGATCCAGGCCTCCACCCATGTGGTCGCCAACGACCGCCGCACGCGCAAGTTGCTGCTGCACCGGCACGAGATCGACAACCTGATCGGTCGCATCCAGCGCGACGGCTACACCCTGGTGCCCACCGCGCTGTACTGGAAAGGCAACAAGGTGAAGGCCGAACTCGCGCTGGCCAAGGGCAAACAGACCCACGACAAGCGCCAGGCCAGCAAGGACCGCGACTGGAACCGCGAGAAGCAGCGCCTGCTGCGCCGGCACAACAAGGACGCCTGAGCGCTCGAACAATCCGCGCGCGACGCGCGCACGCCCGCCATTCCCGCGCGAGCACCGCGAATGGAATCGGCCCCAAAGCAGAACGGCCACCTCGCGGCGGCCGTTTGCATGGAACTGCGGATTCGGAGATGGCGTCCCCACGGGGATTCGAACCCCGGTCGCTACCGTGAAAGGGTAATGTCCTAGGCCTCTAGACGATGGGGACAGAACCGAAAACGCGTTGAAACGTGGTGGAGCCAGCCGGGATCGAACCGGCGACCTCCTGCATGCCATGCAGGCGCTCTCCCAGCTGAGCTATGGCCCCACGGGCTGGAAAGACGCGCATTCTGGGGGGCAAATCGAAAACCGTCAAGGGGTTTGTGCAACGAATTTTCGGCAGTGCCGTTTCAGGCGTCCGCAGGTTGGGTCGCCACCGCGGCGGCCTGCCGATCACCGTCCTCGCCACACCGATGCAGCGTGGCCATGCCGTGGCCGCGCTCGGCCAGGTACTGCAGCCACTTGCCCAGAAACGTATTCATCCGCAGGCGATGGTCGAGGATGCGCTGCGGCGGCGGGAACATGCCGATTACGTCCTGCCAGCGGCGTCCGGCATAGCAATGGGTGGCTTCCACCTGGCGCGCATCGCGATACAGGCGCAGGTGCGCGGACGGATCCGCCAGGCCGGTGTGCGGGTCGATCAGCCCGTAGCTCATGCGCAATTCGCTGGTGTAAGGATGCTGCTCCAGCACATCGATGCGCAGGTCGAGCCCGTCGCCGATGGTGGAGACGTAGCCGCCGCCAGGCAGGCCGGCCACGTCGAACAGGCGCTGCAGGCGGGCATGGTTCTCCGCATACAGCCCCATCAGCCAGCCGAAGCGGCTGAGGCTGGGGACGCGCTGGCGGGGGGCGACGGCAAGACTCATGCGCCGATCCTACACGCGGGCCGCGGGCGGCGGCAGATTGACGGCGTGCCCGCCGCGGCGCAGGCTCGGGAAGTCGCCTTGCCGCGCCGGATCAGAACATCTCGCGGTTGATGCCCAGCGATTCCATCACCCGGCTGGCGATTTCCTCGATCGAAGCATGGGTGGTGCTGAGCATCTCCACCCCTTCCCGCCGCAGCATCGCTTCCGCCTGCGCCACCTCGCGCCGGCAGGTCTCCAACTGCGCGTAGCGCGAATTGGGACGGCGCTCCTGGCGGATCTGGTGCAGCCGCACCGGGTCGATGGTGAGACCGAACAGCTTGCTGCGATGCTGGCGCAGGATGGCCGGCAAGCGCTCGCTCTCCAGGTCTTCCGGCGTCAGCGGGTAGTTGGCCGCGCGCACGCCGTGGTGCAGCGCCAGATACACGCACGTGGGCGTCTTGCCGGCGCGCGACACCGCCACCAGGATCAGATCGGCCTCGGAGTAATCCAGGCGCACCCCGTCGTCGTGCGCCAGCGCATAGTTCATGGCGTTGATGCGGCGGTGGTAGCGCTCGAAATCCACGATGCCGTGCGCGCGCCCGATATGGGCGGTGCGGGTCTGCCCAAGCTCGCGCTCCAGCGGTGCGATGAACGGGGCGAACACATCCAGCATCAGCGCGCCGCTTTCCGCCAGCAGCGCGGTGAGCGCCGGGTCCACGCACGAGCTGACCACCACTGGGCGCAGGCCGGCAGCCTGCCCGGCGGCGCGGATGCGATCGGCGGCCTCGCGCGCCTTGTCGGCGCTGTCCACGAACGGCAGCCGGTCGGTCGCGAAGCGGAGCCCGCTGAACTGGGTCAGCAGGCTGTGGCCGATGGTCTCGGCGGTGATGCCGGTACCGTCGGAGACGTAGAACACGGGGCGGACGGCGTCCATCGGAACTCCTCGGCGAGGCTCGGGGTAAAATAACGGACTTCCGCGCGACTGCGCTGCCCACGCCCCACGGAGCCTGCCTTGAGCACCCCCGCCTCGATCCGCAACGTCCTCTGGCTGAACGAATTGCGCCTGACCGACCTCGCCCAGGTGGGCGGCAAGAACGCCTCGCTCGGCGAGATGATCGGGCAGCTGTCCGGGCTCGGGGTCTCGGTCCCCGGCGGCTTCGCCACCACCGCCGACGCCTTCAAGGCCTTCATCGCGCACAACGACCTGCATGCGCGCATCTATGACCGGCTGGCCGGGCTGGACGTGGAAGACGTGCCTGCGCTGACCGCCGCCGGGGCCGAGATCCGCCGCTGGGTCGTGGACGCGCCCTTGCAGCCTGAACTGGAGGCCGACATCCGCAGCGCCTACGCCACGCTGTGCAGCGAGGCCGGCGCGAGCGACGTCGCGGTCGCGGTGCGCTCCTCGGCCACCGCCGAGGATCTGCCGGATGCCAGCTTCGCCGGCCAGCAGGAAACCTTCCTCAACGTCACCGGCGCCGACGACGTCGTGCGCAAGGTCAAGGAAGTGTTTGCGTCGCTCTACAACGACCGCGCGATCGCCTACCGCGTGCACCACGGCTTCAGGCACGAGGACGTATTCCTCTCCGCCGGCGTGCAGCTGATGGTGCGCTCCGACGTCGGCGCGTCCGGGGTGCTGTTCACCCTCGACACCGAGTCCGGCTTCCGCGACGTGGTGTTCGTCACCGCCAGCTACGGCCTGGGTGAGATGGTCGTGCAGGGCGCGGTGAACCCGGACGAGTTCTACGTGTTCAAGCCGACCCTGCAGGCCGGCAAGCCGGCGATCCTGCGCCGTTCGCTTGGCAGCAAGCAGCTGCGCATGGTCTATTCCGACGTGCCGGGCGAGCGCGTGCGCACCGAGGAAACGCCCGCCGAGCTGCGCGCGCGGTTCTCCATCACCGATGCCGACGTGCAGGAGCTCTCGCGGCAGGCGCTGGTCATCGAGCAGCACTACGGCCGCCCGATGGACATCGAGTGGGGCAAGGACGGCCACACCGGCAAGCTGTACATCCTGCAGGCGCGCCCGGAGACGGTGAAGTCGCGCGCGCACGCCACCCAGATCGAGCGCTATACCCTGGCCGCCCGCGGCGAGGTGCTGGCCGAGGGCCGCGCCATCGGCCACAAGATCGGCAGCGGCACCGCGCGCGTGGTGCGCAGCCTCGACGACATGAACCGCGTGCAGCCCGGCGACGTGCTGATCGCCGACATGACCGATCCCGACTGGGAGCCGGTGATGAAGCGCAGCGCCGCCATCGTCACCAACCGCGGCGGCCGCACCTGCCATGCCGCGATCATCGCCCGCGAGCTGGGCGTGCCGGC
>CAYYAT010000034.1:0-10602 GCA_964469595.1 uncultured Thermomonas sp. | reverse complement strand
ACCCTGCACGTCAACGGCGGCATGTACATGCCGTGAGCGCCGCCCCGGCGGCCTTCCACGCATCCCCCGCGGGCGCCCAGGCATTGCCATGCAGCGCCCGGATTTTCCCTTAAACTAGGCCATTACGGCCAGAACAGCCCCATGAGGAGCAACGCAACATGAGCACCATCGAAGAGCGCGTCAAGAAGATCGTCGTCGAACAACTGGGCGTCAAGGAAGAGGACGTCACCAACAGCGCGTCGTTCGTGGACGACCTGGGCGCGGATTCGCTGGACACCGTGGAGCTGGTGATGGCGCTCGAGGAAGAGTTCGAGTGCGAGATCCCGGACGAAGAAGCCGAGAAGATCAGCACCGTGCAGGCGGCGATCGACTACATCAAGGCCCACGTCAAGGCGTGATGGTCTTTTCTGGGTGGACGCCCGGCCGCGTGCCGGCGCCCACCCGGCACATCCGTGGACACGCCGCCTGCCGGCGCGTGGCCGCGGGACCCACGGGGCCGCGCATGCGGCCCCCTGTGTTTGCATCGAACGTGACAAATGCGTGGAGGACAGGATGATGGGCAAGCGCCGCGTGGTAGTGACAGGCATGGGCATCGTCTCGCCGCTGGGCCATGACCTGGCCAGCAACTGGGACGGGATCACCCACGGCCGCTCCGGGATCGGCATGGTGGAGGGCTTCGACGCCAGCACCTATCCCACCCGCATCGCCGGCGAGATCCGCGGCTTCGACGTCACCCGCTGGGTGAACCCGAAGGACGCCAAGAAGATGGACCACTTCATCCACTACGGCATCGCCGCCTCGCTGATGGCGAAGGACGACGCCGGGCTGGAGGTCACCGAGGCCAATGCCGAGCGCATCGGCGCGCTGATCGGCGCGGGCATCGGCGGCATCTGGGGGATCGAGGAGACCGCGATCAAGCTGCACGAGGGCGGGGTGCGCAAGATCAGCCCGTTCTACATCCCCAGCACCATCATCAACATGCTCCCGGGCCAGCTCTCGCTGATGACCGGCATCAAGGGACCGACCTTCTCGGCCGTGTCCGCCTGCGCTACCGCCAACCATTCGATCGGCATGGCGATGCGCATGATCCAGTACGGCGACGCCGACGTGATGTTCGCGGGCGGTGCCGAGCGCGGCAGCTCCCCGACCTCGATGGGCGGGTTCTGCGCGATGAAGGCGATGAGCACCCGCAACGACGATCCCGCCCGCGCCTCGCGGCCGTGGGACGCCGGCCGCGACGGCTTCGTGCTGGGCGACGGCGCCGGCATCCTGGTGCTGGAGGAGTACGAGCACGCCAAGGCCCGCGGCGCGCGCATCTACTGCGAGCTGGCTGGCTTCGGCGCGTCCTCCGACGCCTTCCACATGACCGCGCCCAGCGAGAACGGCGAGGGTCCGGCGCGCTGCATGGCGATGGCGTTCCGCGATGCCGGGGTGAACCCGGAGGACGTGGGCTACCTCAACGCGCACGGTACCAGCACCCCGCTGGGCGACGTGGCTGAGACGCTGGCGATCAAGCGTGCGCTCGGCGACCACGCCTACAAGACCATGGTCAGTTCCACCAAGTCGATGACCGGCCACCTGCTCGGCGCCGCCGGCGGCGTGGAGGCGATCTACACGATCAAGGCGCTGGAAACCGGGGTGATCCCGCCGACCATCAACCTGGACAACCCGGGCGAGGGCTGCGACCTGGACTACGTGCCCAACGTCGCGCGCGAGGCAAAGATCGACGTGGCCGTGTCCAACGGCTTCGGCTTCGGCGGCACCAACGGCACGCTGGTGTTCAAGCGGATCTGATGTTCACTCCCTCCCTTGTGCCACAGGGGAGGGCTGGGGAGGGGGTGTTCCGCCGATGATCCCACGCGCCCTTCCCGCCGCCATCGACCTGCTGGCCCTGCACCGGCTCGATCCGGCGCGCTATCCGGTGCTGCTGGAATCCAGTAGCGGCGGCCCGTTGGGCCGGCATGACCTGCTGCTGGCGCACGCCGGCGAAGGCTTCGCCCTGCACCGCGACGCATGCGTGCGCACGCTCGCCGGCGCGCCGCTCGCCGGCAACTTCCTCGACGTGCTGGACGGCCACTGGCGGGCCGCGCGCGCTGCGGCGGGCGACGCCCCATCAGGCACAGCCCTGCCGTTCCGCGGCGGCTGGGCGCTGCTGCTGGGCTATGAACTGGCCGCGCAGGTGGAGCCGGTGCTCCAGCTGCCGGCCGCCGAGGGCAGCCTGCCGGTCGCGGTCGCGCTGCGTTGCCCGGCGGCGCTGTTGCGCGACCGCGCCACGGGCGACTGCGTGGCCGTGGCGGAAGCCGGCGAGGCGGCATGGCTGCAGCGCATCGCCGACGACGCCGAACGGGCGCGCGCCCTGCCGCCGCTGCCGGCGTGGACGCCGCCGGACACCATCGACGAGGACGCGCCGCAGCGCTACCTCGATGGCGTGGCGCGCGTGCTGGAATACCTGGCCGCTGGCGACGTCTTCCAGGCCAACCTGTCGCGGGGCTGGCGGGTGGGCTTCGAGCGTCCGCTGTCGCCCGCCGCACTGTTCCAACGCCTGCGCACGCACAACCCGGCGCCGTTCGCCGGCATCTTCCGCAGCCCGTGGGGCAGCGTGGTCAGCGCCTCGCCGGAGCGGCTGCTGTCGCTGCGCGATGGCGTGGCGGAGACGCGGCCGATCGCCGGCACCCGCGCGCGCTTCCCGGGCGACGACGACGCGGCGCGCATCCGCGAGCTGGTCGGACATCCGAAGGAGCGCGCCGAACACGTGATGCTGCTCGACCTCGAGCGCAACGACCTCGGCCGCGTGTGCGCGCCCGGCAGCGTGCGGGTGGACGAGCTGATGACGGTGGAAAGCTATGCCCACGTGCACCACATCGTCAGCAACGTGCGTGGGACGCTGCGCGCCGGCGTGACCCCGGGGCAGGCGATCGCCGCCGTGTTCCCCGGTGGCACCATCACTGGTTGCCCCAAGGTGCGCTGCATGCAGATCATCGCCGAGCTGGAGGCCACCGGCCGCGGCGCCTACACCGGCGCGATGGGCTGGCTGGGCCATGAGGGCGACCTCGACCTCAACATCCTGATCCGCAGCGCG
This sequence comes from uncultured Thermomonas sp., assembly GCA_964469595.1. Classification (GTDB taxonomy): domain Bacteria; phylum Pseudomonadota; class Gammaproteobacteria; order Xanthomonadales; family Xanthomonadaceae; genus Thermomonas. The sequence goes on along the minus strand of CAYYAT010000034.1, from coordinate 7,523 downwards.
GAGGTCGAGGGCGAGGTGCTGCGCTTCCGTACCGGCGCCGGCATCGTGATCGACTCCGACCCGCGGCGCGAGTTGGACGAAACCCGGGCGAAGGCGCGCGGCATGCTGCGCGCGCTGGGGGTGGAGTGATCGCGATGGAGACCAAGCGCGCGCGGACGTCACGGGATTCGACTCAGTCGCTCCCCGATACTCGCTTGCTGAGTCGAATCCCATGACGTCCGCTGCATACATCGGTCGCGAGCGGGTAGAAGCCCTCCCCCTCGCCAACCGCGGGCTGAGCTACGGCGACGGCCTGTTCGAAACCCTGCGCGTACACCGCGGCGAGGTGCCACTGTGGCCGCGGCACCTGGCGCGCCTGCGGGACGGCGCGGCCCGGCTTGGCATCGCGGTGCCGGAGTTGGCGTTCGCCGAAGCGCGCATCGCCGAATTGATCACGGGTGTCGAGTCCGGCGTGCTCAAGCTGCTGCTGACCCGCGGCGAGGGTGGGCGCGGCTATGCGCCGCCGGTCGATGCGCTGCCGACGTGGATGCTGACCCTGCATCCGCTGCCGGCGACGCCCGCGGCGCTGCGCCTGCATCCGTGCGAGACCCGCCTGGCGATCCAGCCGGCGCTGGCCGGGATCAAGCACTGCAACCGGCTGGAGCAGGTGCTGGCGCGCGCCGAGGTGGAGCGCGCCGGCTGCGAGGAAGGATTGATGTGCGATACCGATGGCCGCCCGGTATGCGCCACCGCGGCCAACCTGCTGGCATTCGACGGCCGCCGTTGGCGCACGCCGGTGCTGGCGCGCTGCGGCGTGGCCGGCGTGCTGCGCGGCTGGCTGCTGGAGCAGGGGCTGCTGCAGGAGGCGGTGCTGTCGATGCAGGAGGTGACCTCCGCCGAGGCGCTGGCCCTGTGCAACGCCGTGCGCGGTATCCTGCCGGTCGCGACGCTGGGCGCGCAGCGCTGGCGCGCGCATCCGGCCACCACCGAACTGCAGGCACGACTGGCGATGGCGTATCCGATGTTTTCCTGTTCCAGCGAGCCCGGCGAGGCCTGGCCATGAGCATCCGTCGCGGCCTGCTGCTGCTCGTGGTGCTGGCGCTGGCGCTGCTGGGCTGGCAGTGGCAGCGCTACCAGCGCTTCGCCGATACCCCGCTGGCCGGGGTTGGCGCGCAGGCCAGCGTGGTGGTCGCGCGCGGCGATGCGCTGCCGGCGATCCTGCGCAACCTGCGCGCGCAGGGGATCGCGACCGGCACTCCGCTGTACTGGCAGCTGCTGGCGCGCCAGACCGGTGCCGCCGGGCATATCCAGGCCGGTGAATACGCGCTGCCGGCCGGCATCACCCCGCGCGCGCTGCTGGCGGCGATGCGCGACGGCAAGGTGCTGCGGCGGCGCTTCACCATCGTGGAGGGCTGGACCTTCCGCGACCTGCGCGCGGCGCTGGCCAAGGTGCCGCTGCTGCGGCACGTCACCAGCGGGATGGACGATGCCGCGCTGATGGCAAAGCTCGGCTATCCGGGCCAGCATCCGGAAGGGCGCTTTCTGCCGGAGACCTATGCCTGGGTGCGCGGTGATTCCGACCTCGACCTGCTGCGGCGCGCCCATGCGGCGATGGACCAGGCGCTGGCCGCGGCCTGGCAGGCGCGCGCGCCCGGCCTGCCGCTGCGCAGCGCGGACGAGGCGCTGGTGCTGGCTTCGATCGTGGAGAAGGAAACCGGCGTGGCCGACGAGCGCCCGCGCATCGCCGGCGTGTTCGTGCGCCGGCTGCAGGCGGGGATGCGCCTGCAGACCGACCCCACCGTGATCTACGGCATGGGCGAGCGCTACGCCGGCAACATCCGGCGCGTGGACCTGGCCACCGACACGCCCTACAACACCTATACCCGCGACGGCCTGCCACCGACTCCGATCGCCATGCCCGGCAAGGCGGCGCTGCAGGCGGCCACCCACCCGGCAGCGGACGATGCGCTGTATTTCGTCGCGCTCGGGGATGGCAGCGGGCGCCACGTGTTCAGCCGCAGCCTGGAGGAGCACAACGCCGCGGTGGCCGCCTATCTGCAGCGCCTGCGCACGCAGCGGCAGGCCACGGCGCAGGAGGGCGTACGGCGGTGAGTGTGGAGCTGCGGATCGCGCCGCGCCTGGTGACCATCGAAGGTGGCGAAGGCGCCGGCAAGAGCACGGTGCTGCGCGCCCTGCGCGAGGCGCTGCTGGCCGATGGCTTCGAGGTGGTCAGCACCCGCGAGCCAGGCGGGACGCCGCTGGCCGAACGCATCCGCGACCTGCTGCTCGCGCACGGCGACGAGCCGGTGCACGCGCACACCGAACTGTTGCTGATGTTCGCTGCGCGCGCACAGCACGTGCAGGAGGTGGTACTGCCGGCGCTGGCGCGCGGTGCCTGGGTGGTCAGCGACCGCTTCACCGATTCCAGCTATGCCTACCAGGGCGCGGCGCGCGGCATGGACACCGGCTTCATCGCCGAGCTGGAACGGCGCGCGGTCGGCCTGCAGCCCGGCCTGACCCTGCTGCTGGACCTCGGTGTGGCGAATGCGCGCGAGCGCACCCGCGGGCGCGACCTGCTCGGCGGCGTGTCCCCCGACCGGATCGAACGCGAGCGCGACGAGTTCTTCGAGCGCGTGCGCGCCGGCTTCCTGCAGCGCGCGGCGCAGCAGCCCGGACGCATCCGGGTGATCGATGCCAGCCCCGACCCGGCCACGGTCGCGGCGTCAGCGCTGGCCGCGCTGGCCGGCTATCGCGCGGAGGGCGCATGAACCTGCCGGCGCTGGCCCCATGGCAACAGCGTGCCTACGCGCAGGCGGCCGAGGCCCTGGCCGCCGGCCATTTCGGGCACGCCACCCTGATCACCGGCCCGGCCCTGATCGGCAAGCGCCTGCTGGCCGAGCACCTGGCCCGGCGCGTGCTGTGCCTGGCGCCACGCGCGGACGGCGAGGCCTGCGGCGCGTGCAAGGCCTGCAGCCTGTTCGCCGCGCGCGCGCAAATGGAGGTGGCGGAGGTGCGGCCGGACGGCACCCCGGCGCATCCCTGGGGCCATAGCGCGCATCCGGACCTGCTGTTCCTCGGCTACGAGATCAACCAGAAGACCGGCAAGCCGCGCGGTGAGATCGTGATCGACCAGATCCGCGCGCTGACCGCGGCGATGGGCCTGACCGCGCAGCTGGGCGGGGCGCAGGTGGTGATCGTCGATCCCGCCGATGCGGTCAACTGGAGCGCCTGGAACGCGATCCTGAAGACGCTGGAAGAGCCGCAGCCAGATCGCTACCTGTGGCTGCTGGCCTCCAGCCCGGCGCAGCTGCCGGCCACCATCCGCAGCCGCTGCCAGCGGCTGGAGCTGCGCCTGCCGCCGCGCGCCGAGGCGCTGGCCTGGCTGCGCGCGTGCGGGCATTCCGCGGCGCTGGCGGAGGAGGCGCTGGACGCCGCGCGCGGGCATCCAGGGCTGGCCGACGCCTGGGCTGCGGGCGACGGGCTGGCCCTGCGCCGCGAGGTGGTGGAGGCGGTGGCTGCGCTTGGCCGCGGGCGCGCGGTGCCGTCCGACATCGCCCAGCGCTGGGTGGCCGACGGGCGCGCGGAGGAGCGCCTGCGCCACCTGGCCGAGCATGCCCTGCGCACGGCGGCCGGGCAGCCGCAGGCGTCCATGGTGCGCGGGCTGTCGCTCTGCTTCGAGGCCGCCAACCGCGCGCGCAGCCTGCTGCGCACGACCGTGCGCGCCGACCTGGCGGTGCTGGAGGCGCTGTTGCCGTGGCTGCCGGCGCGCGCCGGCGGCGGCTGATCCACGCGACCGAGCGCCCCCGGTTGTGGCGGACGGCCCGGACGGTTGAGAATGGCGGCGGCCCGTGCGGGCCGATCCACGCGCCTGGCAAGACGCATACGGCAAACACACGGGGAGTCGGGATGAGCAATCCAATGGGCGGGGCACGACAGGGCATCCTGTCGCTGGCGATCAAGGACAAGGCGGGCCTGTACAACGCCTACATGCCCTTCATCCGCCACGGCGGCATCTTTGTGCCGACCACCCGCCGCTACTTCATCGGCGATGAAGTCTTCCTGCTGCTGACCCTGCCGGATTCCTCCGAGCGCCTGCCGGTGGCCGGCCGGGTGGTCTGGGTGACGCCCACCGGCGCGCAGGGCAACCGCGTGGCCGGAATTGGCGTGCAGTTCGCCGACTCCGCCGAAGGCGAGGCGGTGCGCAGCAAGATCGAGACCACCCTGGCCGGCACGCTCAACGCGGACCAGCCGACCCAGACGATGTGACGGCGGCCGCGACGGCCCGCGCTCAGTCCACCGGCGCGCGCAGCACCGGGTTGTCCCAACCGGGGCGTGGCGCGAAGCGCTCGCCGTACTTCGCGTGCAGCGCGTCCAGCCGCGCCAGCAGGGCGTCGGCGCCGGTGGCGCGGATGTGCTGGATCGGGCCGCCGCGGAACGGCGCAAAGCCCGTCCCGAAGATCACTCCGGCGTCCAGCAGGTCGGCATCGCTCACCACGCCGTCGTGCAGGCAGGCCACGGCCTCGTTGAGCAGCGGCAGGACCAGGCGGTCCTCCAGGTCGTCCGGCGCCACGAAGCCCGCCGGCAGCTCGGGTTTGACTGCTTTGCCGTTCTCCCACTTGTAGAGACCCTGGCCGTCTTTCTTCCCGCGCCTGCCGGCGTCGACCGTCGCCAGCGCCGCCGGCACGTCCAGGCCGAGGAAGGGCGCCAGCTCCTTGCCGACGCTGGCGGCCACGTCCAGGCCCACGGTGTCGAGCAGTTCGATCGGCCCCATCGGCATGCCGAAGCGCGTCGCCGCCCTGTCGATCGCCGGTCCGGGAATGCCTTCCGCATACGCGGTGGCGGCTTCCAGCATGTACGGGAACAGCACGCGGTTGACCAGGAAGCCCGGCGTGCCGGCCACCGGCACCGGGAACTTGCCCAGCGCCTTGCAGAAGGCGGCCAGGCGGCGCTCGGTCTCCGCGGCCATGCCGTCGTGGCGGATGATCTCGACCAGCGGCATCTGCGCCACCGGGTTGAAGTAGTGCAGGCCGGCGAACTGCGCCGGGCGCGCGATATGCGGGCGCAGCTCGTCCAGCGGGATCGACGAGGTGTTGGTGGTCAGCAGCGCGTCCGCCTTCATGCGCGGCTCCACCGCCTGGTACAGCTCGCGCTTGGCGTCCGGGTTTTCGATGATCGCCTCGATCACGAGGTCGGCCTCGGGCACGCCCGTGCCGTCGAGGTCCGACTTCAGGCGCGCGGCCACCGCCGGGCGCTTGGTTTCGTCCTTCACCTTCTTGGCGAACAGCGCCTGCGCGCGCTGCAGCGCGGCGTCGATGAAACGCTGCTCGCGGTCCTGCAGCGTCACTTCGAAGCCCTTGTAGGCGGCGAACGCGGCGATGTCGCCACCCATCACGCCGGCGCCGACCACGTGCACGCGCGCAATGCCGGCGTCGCCCTTGCCCAGCGCCTTCAGCCGCTCGGTGAGGAAGAAGATGCGGATCAGGTTGCGCGCGGTCGGGGTGCCGGCCAGCTTCACCACCGCGCGGCGCTCGGCGTCCAGGCGCGCCCGGATCGGCTTGCCGCCGCTGCGCTCCCAGGTCGAAATCAGCGCATAGGGCGCCGGGTAGAACGCCTTGGGCGCCTTGCGCGCGACTTGCTTGGCCATCTGCGGCGCCAGCAGCTTGCGCGCGGGGAAGGTGTTGGTGAGCCAGCCCAGCGTGCGCTGTTTGAACGGGCGCGTCGTGCCTTTCAGCGCCAGCGCGGCAGCGGTGTCCACCAGCACCGCCGGCGCGGCGATGGCATCCACCAGCCCGATCGCGCGCGCGGCCTTGGCGCCCAGCGCGCGGCCGGTCAGCATCATGTCCATCGCCGCCGGCGCGCCGACCAGGCGCGGCAGGCGCGCGCTGCCGCCCCAGCCGGGGAAGATGCCCAGCTGCACTTCCGGCAGGCCGATGCGGGTGGATGCATCGGTGCTGGCCACGCGGTAGCGGCAGGCCAGCGCAAGCTCGGTACCGCCGCCCATGCAGAAGCCGTGGATGGCGGCGACGGTGGGGCAGGGCAGGCTGGCCAGCGCCTGGAATACGTCCTGGCCGCGGCGGATGGCGTCGTTGACCGTGCCTTTGCGATCGAATTCCTGGAATTCCTTGAGGTCGGCCCCGGCGATGAAGCCGCTGGCCTTGCCGGAGGCGATTACCAGCGCCTTCGGCGGATCCAGCGCGATCCGCTCCAGCGCGCTGCCCAGTTCGATCAGCGCATCCTGCGAGAATGCGTTGACCGCGGCGTCGGCGCGGTCGAAGTACAGCACCAGCACGCCGTCGTCGCGGCGCTGCGGGCGCCAGTGCGACAGGCGCAGCCCGTCGAAACCGTGTGCGGAAGAGTCGGCCATGCGCATGCCATCCGTATCGGTAGGGAAGACGGGTATCGTAGCCCGCACGGACTTGAATACGTGTCTAATCGCCTTCATCCCCGGGCGGGGCCGCGGAACTTTCCCGGCCCGCCCCTGTCACACCGCCCGGAAGCACCGGGCCAACAGCGAGGCCGCGGCGCAAATGACGGAGGATCGGGTGTCGCAAGCGCTGGATCAGGACCTGGTGGCGCGCGTGCAGCGCGGCGATACGGCCGCCTTCGACCTGCTGGTGCGCAAGTACCAGCACCGGGTCGCGGCGGTGATCTCGCGCTACGTGCGCGATTGGGACGAGGTGCAGGACGTGGCCCAGGACACCTTCATCCGTGCCTATCGCGCGATCGGCGGGTTCCGCGGCGACGCCCAGTTCTCCACCTGGCTGCACCGGATCGCGGTGAACACCGCGATGAACCATCTGGCCGCGCACGGCCGGCGCCCGCCCGGCGAGGACATCGACGTCGGCGATGCCGAGCAGTTCGAATCCGGCCTGCGCCTGCGCGACAACGACACCCCCGAGCGCGAGTTGATGCGCCAGCAGCTGGAACAAACCGTGCTGGACGCGGTCCAAGCCCTGCCGCCCGACCTGCGCGAGGCGATCACCCTGCGCGAGGTCGATGGGTTGAGCTACGAGGAGATCGCCGAACGCATGGGCTGCCCGATCGGCACGGTGCGCTCGCGCATCTTCCGGGCGCGCGAGGCGATCGACGCGCGCATGCGCCCGCTGCTGGACCACGACCAAACCCCGAAGCGCTCCAAAGCGTCATGACATCCGCGGATATGCCCATGGAGACCATGCCCGACACCGACCGCCACTGCATCGGCCTGACCCAGCTGTCGAGCCGCGAGCAGCTGTCCGCGCTGATGGACGGCATGCTGCCGGAGGACCAGACCCGCTTCCTGCTGCGCCGGCTGCAGCACGATGCCGAGCTGGCCGCCAGCTGGGAGCGCTGGCGCATTGCCAGCGACGTGATGCGCGGTCTGGCCCCGGCCCGCCACCTGCCGGCGGATTTCGCCCTGCGGGTGACGGCGGCGTTGCAGGGCCCGGCACTGACCGTGGACGCGGCGCCCACGCGCGCGCGGCGCTGGTACTGGGGCGGTGGCGCGGCGCTGGCCGCGGCGCTCGCGCTGCTGGCGGTGGTGCGCTGGCCACAGGCGGTGGATG
>CAYYAT010000033.1:0-10712 GCA_964469595.1 uncultured Thermomonas sp. | reverse complement strand
CCCGCAAGGACTTCGGCCTGAAGTGGCGCCCCAGCATTCACATGCCGCGCGAAGCGTGCCGCCTGGTGCTGGAGATCACCGACGTGCGCGTGGAGCGGTTACAGACGATCAGCGATGCCGACGCCATCGCGGAAGGACTGATGCAGGCCGAAGGCGGCAGCTGGCTGCCCGGACCCTGCGACCACCCGGCATGGGCCTTCCACCTGCTGTGGAACCAGGTCTACGGCGAATCGTCGTGGGACAGCAACCCGTGGGTGTGGGTCATCGAGTTCAAGCAGATCGACAGCCCGCAGGGGGTGAAGTGATGGCGCGCTGCATCGAACGGCACGGCTACGAGGTGGACGACAACGGCTTGATCCACTACGACGACCGCGAAGTCACCTACGAGCATGTGGAGCGGATCGCCGGGCGGCGGCTGGATCGCAGGAAGAAGTACGCCGTTATCGACGGCCAGGTCGCCGAGTCGGCAACGTGGACGGTGGCGTGCACTGGCTGCAGTGAAACCCTCGAAGGAGCCGGCCACGGCTGCTCCGAATGCGGCTACACGGGCCGGCGTCGAGGTGGGTGCTGGTTCCCGCTGCAGCAGGCGGACAGCCCGCAGGAGGCGAGCGATGCGTAGCCGATACGTCGTATGGGGTTACGGCCGCAGCTGGGTCGTGCACCAAGTCGGCGTCGCCGGCTGCATCGTGTGGTGCTCGGAATGGATGTCGAGCAGGGCCGAAGCATGCAAGGAGCTGCAGCGGCTCGAAGCGCGCGCGGCTCAGGAGCAGCGGCAATGAACCAGACGCTACCTACTGCCTGTGTGCAGGTAGTTACCCATGCGCTCTATCGCCAGGCTGATGTTGGCCGCCATCTCGTCGAGCCGATGGGAAAACCCAACAACGGCGTCTGTAAGCTCACCAGGACGCAACTGCATGTCCTCAATCACCCGCGGCCTCATCCCCCTGGCGAACGTGCAGCCGACCACTACCCGGCTCAGCGGCACTGCCGCCGGGCCAAGCACATAGAGCGTCTCAAGGTACTTCTGGAGCAGTGGCGGTGCGGCGAGGACATCGTCGTCGTCGCGACCGAAGCTCTCCTGCACGCCCTGCGTCCTCCCGTTGCGGACATGGCGGGCGAGCATCTCAATTCGGCTTTGCCAGAGGATCAACGTTGGGAACAGCAAGACGCTCACCCCGCGCGCGCGGTCTGCCGCATCGAGCCGACGTCGGCGAGCTTCATCCAGGGCGAGGCCGAGCGCAACGACAACGGCCCCGCATGTTCCAACCGCGCTGGCCCAGCCAGCCGCTTCTGGAGTCCAAAGCTGAGGGATCCCGAGGACGCAGATGACAGCAGCGGCGCCGACAGCGGCCGCGCTTGGCGCCAGCACCAGCGGACGCCGGAGCCACCTCCAGGCCTTAGGAAAGAACCCCATAACCGACGCTCCATGTCAACGAGCTCCAATTTTGCCACGGGAGGGTAGCCGGATGACCGAGATCCGAGACCATGCGGCCCCCTCGATCCGAGGCCTGCTGAGGCCGCCGCGGTTCGTCACCATCGAGAAATTCGAGGAACTGACCGGCTACACCCCCGACGCCACCCGTTCGAAGATCAAACGAGGGGATTGGCTGGAAGGTGTGCTCTACATAAAGGCCCCTGACGGCCGGATACTGATGGACATCGAGGGATACGAATGGTGGGTACTAAACGGGGCGGCGGGGTCCGCCCAGCTACAGAAAGCAGCATCGAGGTAGATTTCTACTACCGGGGGGCAAGGTGCCGGGAGCGGATAAAGCTCCCCCCTACCCCTCGCAACATTCGGTTCTGCGAGAATCTGCTGGGCCAGATCAAGATCGAGATCGAGAAGGGCATCTTCGACTACGCCAAGCACTTCCCTGGCAGCAAGCGCGCCCGCAAGGTGATCGAGAAGCCGGCCACCTTGGATGACATGGCCACGGTGCTGCAGCGCTGGCTGGGCCGGAAGCAGCTCGAGCTCGAGCACAGCACCATCATCGGCTACACCCGGATCGTAGAGAACATCCTGACGCCCCGGATCGGGAAGATCGCACTGCGCGACTTCGACAGGCTGGCGGTGCGCGAGCTGGTGGCGACGTTCGGCGAAGGTGTGACGGCGAAGCGGATCAACAACGTGCTCGGCCCGCTGCGCGGCGCCCTAGACGATGCCGTAGACGACGGCCTGCTGGCGGCCAACCCGCTCGACGGCTTCAAGGTGCGGCGCCGCGCGAAGGCCAACGCCACCGAGGAGGTCGATCCGTTCAGCCCTGCCGAGGTGCGCGCCATCCTGGCGGCGATCGACGAGGACCAGGTCAGGAACTACTGCCAGTTCAACTTCGCCACCGGTCTGCGGACCTCGGAGATGATCGGCCTGTGCTGGTCCGACATCGACTGGGTCGCCGGCACAGTGAAGATCCGGCGGGCGTGGGTCATGGGCAAGATGAAGGCGCCGAAGACCGACTCAGGCGTGCGCGAGGTGCAGCTGGTCGCGCCGGCGCTGGCCGCCCTCAAGGCACAGCGCGCGCATACCGCCCTGGCCGGTGAGTTCGTCTTCCACGACCCGAAGAGCAACGCGCGCTGGGGTTCGGACCAGACGCTGCGCGCCGGCGACTGGCCGAAGGCCCTACGGAAGGCCGGCGTCCGGTACCGCTACCCATACCAGATGCGGCACACGTTCGCCTCGCAGGCGCTGAGCGCCGGCGAGAACGTAATGTGGGTCGCCCGGCAGATGGGACACCGCGACTGGACCATCACGGCGAAAAAGTACGCGCGCTGGATTCCGTCGATCGTGCCGGACGCCGGCGGCAAGCTGGCCAACGTCTGGCAGGACAAAGAAGTGGTGGCCTGACCAGGCGGCCCGGTGGTCAGCTTGAAAAGCTGACCAAGAAGCTGACCAGACGCTGCCCAACCATGCCCTTTCAAGCCCTCAGGTGCTGAAACAACAAAAAAGCCCGCCATGCGTAAGTGCTTGGCGGGCTTCGTTTTTCTGAGATTTCGGTGATCTGCGCCTGCGGCCTATCGGCGACAGTGCACCCCCGGTTAGACGTTGAGCTGCAACGGTTTCAGGCATCTGGTTGACCAAATGTTGACCGAAACCTCGCTAGCGACGTGAATCCTACAGGGAAAAGCCTGAACGGTCACGTTCGGCGCCAGCTGGGGCGCTGCTCAGGTGCCCCTCGCGGATTGAGCGGCCGCAATGGCACCGCGTCCGGCCCAGCGATTCTGACCGACCCGGGCGGCTGCCCGGATCGGCGTACTACCAGCTCATGGGTAGGGGTATGCCCCTACCGGCGGTAGGTCATGCCTCCGGCAGGCCGAGGTCTCGGCGAATCAGGGTCGCCACCACCTTGGCGCTATGCGCCTGGGCCAGCATGTCGCGGGTGATCTGGTCGAACTGCTTGATCACCCCTGGGGACGGTCCCCGGGTCTTGCGGAATTCGGCGTACAGCACTGCATGGTCCTTGCTCAGCGCCTTGTTCATCTCGTCCTCACCATCTTCGCGGCATCGGTGCTCGCGCAGAGCGATGCCGGAAGCTGCCGCTTCGCCCGGTTGCAGCGGCGTTCGGCCCGGCCGATCCTGAGCCTTCGCCCCTCCAATCGAAACCACCAGAGCGCGCTTCCTTTCCTTTTCCTTGTTCATCAACAACGAACCCCTGTTCTGGATCGCCGGCGGGCTGCCGGCTAGGTGAAAATCACCCAGAACTCGGTCAGGTCGATGGACCAGCGCGCGAACTGGTGATCCGCTGCAGCCCTACTCGGGGCCGACAGCCGCCTGCAACCGCGCCGACAGCTTCGGGTTGAGCACGATTCCGCCCTCGGCCTTGGCGCTGTAGCCCGCGCGCGACTTCATCGAGGCCCGGATGCTGCTGGCCGAGATGGCGACTTCCGGGTTGGCGCGATTGAAGGCCCGGATCTTCTCCATCACCGCCTCGCGGGTGGGCTGGTCCCCGTTGCGCACTGCCAGGGCGAAGGCGTTCATCAGGGTCTCGCGGCGCCGGGTGATGTGCTCCTCGTAGTTCTTCAGCGCGCGGTTGCGCTCGTACCGCTCGGCCACTTCCGCCGGCGCGAAGCCGGCGCCCTGCAGCAGCGCCTGCCACAGGCTCACATCCTCCACGACCGGGTCGCCGCGGAGCGTGTTGACGCCCTGGGTGGCGTACCGGGCCGCCTTCAGCACGTCCTTCATGCCCTTGGGCAGCATGGTCTCCACGCCGCGCAGCAGGTGGCCCTCGTCGATCTGCTGCTTGCCCACCAGCACGTTCTTGAGCACGCCGCCCATGGGGCCGGCCGCCTGCTCCAGCAGGTTGTTGAACATGCCCCGGCCGTCCAGCTCCCGGTCGGCGTCGCGGATCCACAGGCTGTCCAGCCCCACCCGGCCGGCGATATTGGCGCCGGTCAGCTTGTTGGCCGGACCGCGCAGCAGCACCTCCGCGGCGCTCGGCCCCAGCATGTCGCCCAGGAACGCCCGGAACTCGGTCTCCGCGTCCCACGGCTCGTCGTCGTCGCCGAAGGTGGCCTGCACGGCGTTGAGCACGCCCATGACCACGCCCATCATCGGCAGGCCGAGCGCGCCGGAGAACAGCGTGCTCATGCCCAGCACGCCGGCCAGGTTGCGCCGGGCGATCTTGCGGACCTCCGGGTCCTGCCCCTTCGTGGCCTGCCAGACCATCCGGCCCAGCGCCCAGCTCATGTTGAGGCTGTACTGCCGGAACATCAGCAGCACCTTGGCCGTGCCGCTCTGCATGTACCGCGCGCGGTTGGCGTTGCTGTAGTCGAAGTGGGTGTCGAAGATGGCATCCCGGGCGAACTTCACCGCCTCGTCGAACGCGGCGCCGCCGTCGCGCGCCAGGCGGAATGCCGCCATGCCGGTGGCCTCGCGGTTCACCACCTCGGTCTTGTGGAAGCCCCAGCCGATGATCTCCATGGCCTTGGCCCACGCCGGGTTGTAGCCGGCCATGCCGCCCTCAGCGATGCCGGCCAGGTTGTGGGCCTGCGTCTTCTCGATCGCGCCGGCCGCCTGCAGAGCCTGGTAGGCGCGCTGCTCCTCCGGGTCGGTCAGGGTGCGCTGGATGTTGCCCATGGTCCGCACCGCGTCGCGGCTGGCCGCGAGCAGGTAGTTCATGGACTTCACGCCCCCGTGCCGAGCCGCCAGGAACGGGTAGCTCACCAGCGCCGTCTGGGTCAGGTTGACCAGCGCCGCGGCGGGCGTGGCGCCCAGGTAGTAGGTGAACCCGAAGGACGAGACCAGGTTGGTCAGCGCGCTGTCCGTCGGGTTCATGATCCAGTCGTGGCGGCGCTTCAGCTCCTCGAGGATGGTGTCGCCGGCGGTGATGCGCCGCACGTTGGCGTCCGGTTCCTTGCGTGCAGCATCCTGCTGCTTCGTCAGCAGGTTGAGGACCTCCTGCAGTTTGTGCGAGTAGCGCAGCCTGGCCAGCTGGTGCGAGCCGTGGTGCATGTTGTAGGCGAATGCCCGCACCGCATCGGGGTCGAAGCCCGGCACCGATTTGCGGTGGATGCTGTGCTTACGCATCGACAGTTCGGGCATGGCCTCCAGGTACAGCTGATAGATCTCGTCCTGCACCTTGTCCGACACGTGGGAATCCCGGAGCTGCTGGATCACGTCGGCCACGAAGGTCCCCGAGGGCGCGTCCTTGGCGCTCACCTTGTCACCTTTCTTGCCGCTCGCGGTGACCGTCCAACCCTTCGCCCTGAGGCTGTCGACGGCCCGGTCCAGTTCATTCACCGTCTTGAACATCATGAAGGTGTTGGTGTCGTCCTTCTCCGCCGCGACGAAGAAGCTGCCGAAGCGCTGCAGCGGGAAATAGACCCCCTGCATGCGGGCGCTCTCGAACTGCTGCCGCAGCATCGTGACCATCTTCTTGCGCTGCTGATCGGACACGCCGTCGGCGGCCAGATCCTCGATACGCTGCGCCAGTGCTTCCTCGACGGCGTCCGAGCGCTGGCGGTAGGCGTCGCGGAACTGGGTGTAGATGGCCTGCGCCTCTGGCGACAGCTGGTTCCATCGTTCGACCAGCGGGGCGTACTGGCGGCGCCGGCGCGGCTCGGCCATGCCCATGGCGGTCAGGGCCTTGATCTCGTTGATCATGTTCGCCTTGGAGTCGCCGCTGCGCTCCTTCATCTGCTGCTGCTTCACCTTGATGGCGTGATCGATGTTCGCCTTGGTGACCTCGAACTCGCCCTTTTGCCCTGGCATCTTGAACATCAGCGGCTGGTAGGCCTTCGAGGGGTCAACGCCGTCGATCGTGGCATCGTGCATCAGGTCGAACAGGCGCTCAGCCTCTGCCTTGTTCTTGCTCGCCCACTTCCGCGCGGGCTCGGCGATGGCTTCCGCTTCCGCCTGCAGCTGGTTCCGGTCGGCCTGCATCTCGGCCAGGAAATGCGAGTAGTGGTCGATGTTCTTGAAGTAGTCGCCGCCCAGCTCCGTGAGGTGCCGGGTGGCCAGCGCCCCCAGCCACGTGGGCCGCCACTGGTCCTTGAGCTTCCGCGGCACCATGTCGGCCAGCATCTGCCGCGCGCGCGCCAGCACGCCCTCGCCCTGCAAGCCCTTCTGGATCGTGTCGATGTCCGCCAGCGCATCGGCCGGCGGCAGGCTGAACAGCCGGCGGTCCGGATCGACCGGGCCCTCCCCGGCCTGCTGGACAACGTCGCGCTCAGCGAGTACCTTTGGCGCCGGAGAACCCTGACTTGGTGAACCACTCCGGGCATGTAGAGCCGGTCCAGTCGTACCAGGTCGGGGTTTTTCATTTTCCGAAGGGCTGCGGGCGCCAATGATGCTTTCGAGCAACGGCGATCTGGCAGCCCTTTCGCTTTCATAGGCGAGCTCACCAGACCAGCCGGCGAATGGCTGGGCGCCGTCCTTCCCATATGCGCTGGCAACGCGGTTCACTTCCAGACGGGCTTCCACCTGCCGCATCCGCAATGCGACGATCACAGGCTTCCCCGCCTGGTCGGTCAGCTCGGTGACCACCACCAGGCTACCGGGCTCCGTCTTGGAGTTGAACACGGCCAGCGGATCGGCCAGTTCCTCGGGCAGCCGCCGCAGGGCCTCCAGCGACACGTTGTGCTTAATGCCGTTGCTGGCCTTGCGCACCACGTCGCGGGTGATCGTGATCGGCAGGTCCGGCGCGCCCAGCGCGCGCAGCACCGCAGGGGTGCGGCCCAGCCGGATCGGCGGCACCACCGTCCGCAAGCTCGGCACGATCTTGTCGAACGCCTCCCGGTAAGCGGCCGCCTCGGCCGGATCCGGCTGCAGGCTGGCCGGTGCGTTCGCGCGCGAGAACGCGTAGGCCCGCACCGCCGCCTGGCGCTCGGCCGCCGGCCGGCCGCTGCGCAGGAAGCTGTCGGCCTGGCTCAGCAGGTCGCGGATGTCCGCCTCGCTCCACTGCAGCGACGGCATGACGCGGCGCAGGAAGCGGCGCACCGCGGCGACCATCCGGCTGGTGAACGAGTTGCGGATCCCGCGCTCGGCCATCACCGCGATGGCCTCCTTCGCGAAGGTCTCCCGGTCGACCGTGCCGTAACGGCGGCTCACGTCCTCGAGCACCGACTGCAGCGCTGCGGAACCACCGCCCTCGCTGGCCAGCTTGTCGATCGCGCCGACGATCTGGGCCCAGTCCTCGGCTCCAACCACGCTCTCCACACCGAAGTGGCCCAGCGCCTCATGCGCCAGCACCTGGCCGAACCGCGCCTCGCTGCTGATGGCGCCGGCGTTGATCCACACCGTGGGGCTGCCGTTGAAGAAGCCCTCCGCGCGGCGGTATGACGGGTCGACCTTCGCTGACGCAGGGAAGTCCTCGGCGCTGCGCACCACCACCACCGATGGCGCGTTGTCGCCCCACTTCGCGGTCAGCTCGGCCTTCAGCTGCAGCGCGCGGTCGAAGTCCATTCCGCCGGCGGCGCCGTCGCCGCTTCGGGAGAACCGGATGTCCGGATTGGTCAGGTCGAAGGCGCCCCGGTTCTCGGACGCCGATTTGATCTGCTCCGGCTGGAAGGCGATCCACGTCTTCGCCTCGGCGATGTGGATGCCGTCGTGGCCTTGCCGCTGCAGGTACCGCCGGAACGCCTCGGACGCGTCGGGGCTGTCCAGGGACTGGGCCTCCTCCAGCGACATCTCGTAGGGGTTCTGGATGCGCAGGTAGGCGTCCACCACGCGCTCGTCGGCCGGCACGCCATCGCTCGCGTTCTCGGCATACCGCTGCGCCAGCGCGCGATCCGTGGTGAAGAAGTGGCCGAGCGGAGCGGTGGCATGGCCGGTAGCCTGGCCAGAACGGTGTTTGCTGAAGGTCCAGAAGTCCTCGGCGGTGCCGTGGAAGACCACCTCCGGCTTGCCGCCACGGCCGATGACCTGCGAGTCGGCGAACCAGCGGCGGAACTCGGGGCTGCCGACAGGATCCGGCGGCAGCGAGAACAGCGCGGCCGACGGGGGGGGCTCGGTGCGCGCAGGGCCACCTTTGCCCTGTCGACCGGCTGGCGGCTCCGCTGACGCGACATTTGCTGGCGCCGGCGCGACGAGGGTGACACGGTTGATGCCGACCCAGCCGGTACCCCGACCATCAGGTTTCGCATCGTCCTGGGCCACCTTGAAGGCAGTGCCTTGATAGGCCGGAGCGGCGTTGGCCTCGATCGCTACCACGGTCGCTTCATAGGGGGCGGTCGACCGCGGCGTCCCTGCATTGCGATCCATGTTGACCGACACCCGGTCGCCGATCTTGATGCCGTTCGGCGCCTCTTCCACCAGTCGGGGAGGATCCGACTTCGCAGTCGCGGCCGGCGCCGCCTCCTTCGTCGCCTTCCGCGGCGCGGCCGCCTTCCGCGACTTGAGCTGGGGCTTGCCCAGCACCGCCGCCAGCTCGCGCGGGCTCGGTAGCGTTGAATGCCAGCGCGGACGCTCTTCCGGCATCGGATTGCCCGATGCGTCCACGGCCTGCACCTGCACTCGCCACCTCCCATCGGGATCGGCCGGCTCGAACGCGAGCACGCGGTCCAGGCCGTTGCCGTAGGCCTTCACGATGCGGCCAGGCTGGAAGTAGGCACCGAGCGTCCCGACGTCGCTGCGGTCGTACTCCGGCGACCCGCCGATGCGGCGCACCCTGGGCGTGTACTGCGGCGCAGCGGGCCGGGCATCGGCCGGCACGGCTCGAGCGTCAGGTGCGGTGCGCGGCGATGGCTGGGCGCCTTCGGCGGCGGGTGACTGCGCCGTTGCCGGCGGCGCAGCGCGCGGCGCGCGCGTGACGCGGCGGGTGGTCTTCTTCGGGTCGCGCACCCACGCCTTGAACTCGTCCTGCGTCATCTCCTTGATGCCGCCCAGGCCGGTCCAGCCCTTCTCGTAGTTGGCCAGATAGGTCTTGCGCGCCTCCGCTTCGTCGGCCGTGCCCAGCACGACCTTGTGCTCGTCGAAGCTGCCGTCCTTGTTCACCTGGTCGATGACGAACACCGGCAGGCTGGTGTCCTCGGCGCGATCGGTCATGAACACGTCGACGTGGTCCTTGTCCTTGCCGACGGTGCCCTTGATGTAGCCGTAGTGGTTCTTCAGCGCCGGCCACTCCGGCCGACGCTTGCTGCCGGCAGGGTTCTCGATGCTGATGTCCAGGCCGGCGATGCGTGCGTGGCCCTTCTTGTAGTTGCCGGCCTCCTTCTGGGCGTCGGTCGGCTCGGGAAGGTCGTTGGTGGGGCTCGTCGCGGCGGTGTCCGCAGCGGCCTTCACCGCCCCGCCAGCGGGCGCCTCGAGCGCCGGCTTCGCCGCCTCGCCTTCGATGATGGGCTGTTTCGCGGTGTCCATGCCGGGCGGCCTGTACACGGGCTTTGCGCGGATCCCGCGGGTGCGGATGTCGCCCTCGTAGATTTCGCCGCTATGCCCGATGTCGCCGACCACATTGCCGCTCTGGTCGATCAGCTCGACAAGGTGCATGCCGCCGATATCGGTCTGTTCCTTCAGGGCCAGGAACTTCCGCGAGGCGTCCTCGTAGGAATCGACCGGGTACTCGTGGCCGTTCATACGCACGTTGAGCGGCGCGCGGTTCTTCGCTACGTCGGTGCCCGTGGCGCCAGCGCTGGCGCTGGCGGCGGCATTTCCAGCGCTCGCGGGCGCCTGAGCTCGCGGCCGCGCCGGCACGGCTGCCGCCGGACCGTCGGCTGCGAGCGCGGGCACATGCTCCTGAACCACGGGCTGCTGCTGGGCCGGCACCGACGCCGGCGCCGGCTCCGGCGCAGCTTGGCTGACCTCCTGGTTCTGCAGCGCGTCGAGGCTCGCTCGGCGCGCGGCCGTGTTCTGGTGCACCTGACTAAGCAGACGATCGTCGGCGGAAGCTCCCGGCGCGTCGGGGGCCAGCAGGCTGCCTTGGGGCTGATCTGCCGGCGCAGGCGGCGCGGTGATGCCTCGCTTACGCTCGGCCTTCACCTTCGACAGAGCCGGGCCCCCAACCGCGCGGCCCAACCCCGACGGGTCGCGCCAGGCAGTAAGCGCCGCCCGCGGACTGATAGTCCCCCCCCGCGTCCCGCCGCTCTGCATCTGGTAGTCGAGGTTCGCGTGCAGCAGTTGCTCGATGTCCGCCGTGGTTGGCGCGCGCAGCGCCTCGCCGGTCTCGGCATCGACCCACGGCGGCGGGATGGTCGGCGCGGCCGGCGCGGCCGGCGGAGACTGTGCCGGCGCCTGCTCGACGGCGGCCGGCCCTGCGGCGCCGCGGCGCGCGGCGGCAGTGGCG
>CAYYAT010000032.1:0-10908 GCA_964469595.1 uncultured Thermomonas sp. | reverse complement strand
CCCAGCGCGGCCTGTCGCTCGGCATGAAGCTGGAGAACTGGCCGCCGGCCGGTGCCGCTTCGCACGGCATGCTCGGCTGATCCATCCGCCCGCGCCCTGCGCGGGCCGGGGCACCGCCCACAGCCGCCGCGGTTCATGCCCGGCGGCCGGCGGTAGTTCCCGATCCACCGACGGGCCAAGCCCGCGGCATCCGGTCCAGGGAGTGACCGGCAAGGACCACCCGCAGTCCGCAGTTCCACCGCCTGGATGGCGACAGCGAAGTTCAGCGTTTCACTCTTTCCAACTTTTCAGGAATCCAAGCCATGCGCCACCAGAAAGCCGGCCGCAAGTTCAACCGCACCAGCGCCCATCGCCAGGTGATGTTCTCGAACATGGCGGCGTCGCTGTTCAAGCACGAAATCATCCGCACCACCCTGCCCAAGGCCAAGGAACTGCGCCGCGTCGCCGAGCCGCTGATCACCCTGGCCAAGACCGACGGCGTGGCCAATCGCCGCCTGGCGTTCGCGCGCCTGCGCGACAAGGAAGCGGTGGGCACCCTGTTCACCGTGCTGGGCCCGCGCTACGCGCAGCGTCCGGGTGGCTACCTGCGCATCCTCAAGTGCGGCTTCCGCGCCGGCGACAACGCGCCGATGGCCTACGTCGAGCTGGTGGATCGCCCGCAGGCCGCCGAGTAAGGCGCGCCGCCACCGCAACGCGGTGCCTTGCACGAAGACCCCGGGCCTGCCCGGGGTTTTTCGTTTTGGCGGGTTCTGCACCATAATCGGTGGGTCGATGAAGGGGCAGGCATGAATCCGTTCCGCTGGTCGTTCCGCACGCAGTTCCTGTTCGGGTTCGCCTGTTGCGCCGCGCTGCTGGGCTATGCCTTCTACGTGCAGTTCAAGCTGGGCATCCAGCCGTGCCCCTTCTGCATCTTCCAGCGCCTCTGCTTCGGTGCGCTCGGCCTGGTGTTCCTGCTCGGCGCGCTGCATGCCCCGCGCGCGGCGGGGGCGCGCAAGGGGTGGTCGCTGCTGGCGTTCGTGGCGGCGCTGGCCGGGATGGCCTATGCCGGCCGCCACAGCTGGGTGCAACTGCATCCGCCCGAGTTGCCCAGCTGCGGGCCCGGTCTGAACTTCATCGTCGAGCAGTACTCCTGGCTGGGGGCGGCCCGTAAGGTGCTGCAGGCGACCGGGGATTGCGCCAGCATCGATTGGCAGTTCCTCGGCCTGTCGATGCCGATGTGGGCTTTCCTGTGGTTCCTCGGGCTGGGGCTGGGTGCGCTGTATGCCGGATTCCGCCAGCGGCAGAACTATCGGTTTCGCAGATAACGGTTGCAGGGCCGACGCGCGCGCGGGATGATGCGACGCAACAGTCCACGTCCCGGTTGCACCATGTCCATCGCGCCCGTCCAAGCTCCCGTCGTCCCCGCGCCGACCGCTGCGCAAGGGTGGACGCCGTCCAGCTGGCGCGACAAGCCGGCCGTGCAGATGCCGGTGTATCCGGATGCAACGGAACTGGAGGCCGCCCAGGATGAACTGCGCGGGCTGCCGCCGCTGGTGACCTCACGCGAGATCCTCGCGCTCAAGCAGCAGCTGGCCGAGGCCCAGGACGGCCGCCGGTTCCTGCTGCAGGGCGGCGATTGCGCCGAAAGTTTCTCCGAGTGCAATGCCGAGGTCATCACCAACCGGCTCAAGGTGCTGCTGCAGATGAGCCTGGTGCTGGTGCACGGGCTGAAGGTGCCGGTGGTGCGCGTGGGCCGCTTCGCCGGCCAGTACGCCAAGCCGCGCTCGGCTGACATGGAGACCCGCGACGGCGTCACCTTGCCGAGCTACCGCGGTGACATCGTCAACGGCCCCGAATTCAATACGCAGGCGCGCATCCCCGACCCGCGGCGGATGGTCAAGGCGCATGCGCGCTCGGCGATGACGATGAACTTCGTGCGTTCGCTGATCGATGGCGGTTTCGCCGACCTGCACCATCCCGAGTACTGGGGTCTGGGCTGGGTGGGGCAGTCGCCGCACGCGGCCGAATACCAGAAGATGGTGGAGAACATCGGCGACGCCGTGCGCTTCATGGAGACCCTGGCCGGACGCCAGATGCAGAGCCTGAACCGGGTCGATTTCTACACCGCGCACGAGGCCCTGCTGCTGCCGTACGAGGAGGCGCAGACGCGCAAGGTGCCGCGCGCCGACGGCTGGTTCAACCTCAGCACCCATTTCCCGTGGATCGGGATGCGCACGGCCGCGCTGGAGGGCGCGCACGTCGAATATTTCCGCGGCATCCAGAATCCGGTGGCGGTGAAGATCGGACCGTCGGTGACGCCGGAGCAGCTGCTGCCGCTGATCGATGCGCTCAATCCCGGCAACGAGCCGGGCCGGTTGGGGCTGATCCACCGCATGGGCGCCCAGCAGATCGCCGAGAAGCTGCCGCCGCTGCTGGAGGCGGTGCGGCGCGAGGGGCGGCGCGTGCTGTGGATCTGCGATGCCATGCACGGCAACACCGAATCCACCCGCAACGGCTACAAGACCCGGCGTTTCGAGAACATCCGCAGCGAGATCGAGCAGGCGTTCGACCTGCATGCGGCCGCAGGCACGCGCCTGGGAGGCGTGCATCTGGAACTCACCGGCGAGAACGTCACCGAGTGCCTCGGCGGCGCGCGCGAGCTGACCGAGATCGACCTGCAGCGCGCCTACCGCACCACGGTCGATCCGCGTCTGAACTACGAGCAGGCGCTGGAGATCGCGATGCTGATCGTGCGCAAGCGCGGCGCCATCGCGGTCTGAGGCGCGCCGCCACGTGGTGCGGCGACGCGCCGGACCGCCGCCGGTTTACTTCGCGGCGGGCGGCAGCTGCACTGCTGGCAGCAGGCGCGGCGGCTTGCGCGCGTGGGTGGCCTGCTCGAAGGCATAGCCAAGCTCGATCAGGCGCGGTTCGCTCCAGGCGCTGCCCATGAACACGATGCCGACCGGCAGGCCGTGCACCTCGCCCATCGGCACGGTCAGGCTGGGATAGCGCGCGACCGCCGCCGCGCCGTAGCCGGCGCCGGTGAAGTGGTCGCCGTTGATCGGGTCGGTGGGCCAGGCCGGGGACATCGACGGCGCCACCAGCGCGTCCAGGTGCTGCTTGCGCAGCGCCGCGTCGATCCCTTCCGGCCCCGCCAGTCGGCGCACCTTGTCGCGCGCGGCCCGGTAGGCCGGCTCGGTCAGCGGCCCCTTGGCCTGCGCCTGTTCGAACAGCTCCTGCCCGAAGTAGGGCATTTCCTGCGCGGCGTGCGCCTTGTTGTAGTCGATCAGTTCCGCCAGCGACTTGTACGGCGCGTTGGCGCCAGCCAGGTAGCGGTTCAGACCGTCCTTGAACTCGTACAGCATCATCTGCAGCTCGTCGTTGTCCCACTGCCCCAGGGTGGGGATCTCGGCATCCACCACGGTCGCGCCGGCGGCCTTGAGCGCGGCGACCGCCGCCTCGAACGCGGCGTCGGTATCCGGCTGGTAGCCGGTCAGCTTGCGCACCACGCCGATCCGCGCGCCCTTGAGCGCGTCGGCCTTCAGGTGCGCGGTGTAGTCGATCGGGGTTGGGTCCTTGCGTTCGGCGGCCGCCGGATCGGCGGGGTCGGGCGCGGCGATCGCGGTCAGCAGCGCGGCGGCATCGGCCACGCTGCGCGCCATCGGGCCGGCAGTGTCCTGCGAGACCGAGATCGGGATGATCCCGCTGCGGCTGACCAGGCCGACGGTCGGCTTGATCCCGACCAGCCCGGCCACCGCCGAGGGGCAGATGATGCTGCCGTCGGTCTCGGTGCCGATGCCGGCCGCGGCGAGGTTGGCGGCGATCGCGCTGCCGGTGCCGGCGCTGGAGCCGCAGGGATTGCGGTCGAGCGCGTAGGGGTTCTTGGTCTGCCCGCCGCGCCCGCTCCAGCCGGAGGTGGAGCGGGTGGAACGGAAGTTCGCCCATTCCGACAGGTTGGTCTTGCCCAGGATCACCGCGCCGGCGGCCCGCAGCTTCGCCACCAGGAAGGCATCGGCCTTGGGGCGGTTGTCGGCCAGCGCCAGCGAGCCGGCGGAGTTAGCCATCGGGGTGGCGTCGATGTTGTCCTTCAGCAGCACCGGGATGCCGTGCAGCGGGCCGCGGACCTTGCCGGCCCTGCGCTCGGCATCCAGCGCATCGGCCTCCTCGAGGGCGTCCGGGTTCAGCTCGATCACCGCGTTGAGCGCGGGGCCGGCGCGGTCGATCGCGGCGATGCGGTCGAGATAGGCCTGTGCCAGCGCGTGGCTGGTGAGGGTGCCGGCGGCCATCTTCGCCTGCAGGTCGGCGATGCTGGCTTCCTCGAAGGCGAACGCGGGTGCGGCCGCCTGCGCGGGTTTCGCGGTCTCGGCCGGGGACGCGGCAGGCGGGGGCGAGGCGGGCTGGCAGGCGGCCAGGGCGAGGGTCAGCGCGGCGGCGAGGGGCAGGTGGCGCATGGGCGGGCTCCGGTGCGTGGGCAACTTCCGGAGCATTGCGCAGGCAGCGCCCGCGGGCAAGTAAGTGCGGGCGGTCAGTGCCGGCGCCTGCGCAGCAGGTCGCGCGTCAGTGCGTACACCACCACCAGGTTGACCACCAGCACCGCCGCCGACAGCCAGCCCGGGTGGCGGAAGATCGCGCCGACGTCCAGCGGCAGGTACAGCGCCGCCGATACCACGCCCAGCCACGAGGCCCAGGCGCGTACCTTCCACAGCCCCCAGGCTTCGACGAAGCGGACCGCGGCATAGCCGAGCAGGATCAGCGCGGTCAGGTGCACGGTATTGCGGCTGATCGCATCCAGAAAATGTGCGATCGGGCCGCGCTCGGGGTGCAGGTGCAACCGCCAGGTGAGCTCGATGATGAAGCGGCGGATCGGCTCCGGCCCCAGCAGTGCCAGGCCGCTGGCCGAAACCAGCGCCAGCGCGCCTTTGAACGCCTCGAACACGGCGATCGCGTGCAGGCCCGGATGCGCGTGCGGATCCGGGTTGTAGTGCGGGGTATGGCTCATGCCGTCCTCTCTGGCGCGTGGCGCGATTGTCGCAGAGACGGACGCGGCATGCGGCGCGGAAGATCAGCCCGCGCGGCTGGCGCGCTTGCGGTCGGTCTCGGTGCGCAGCTTCTTGCGCAGGCGGATCTGCTTGGGCGTGACTTCCACCAGCTCGTCGTCGTCGATGAACTCCAGCGCCTGCTCCAGCGAGAACTTGATCGGCGGGATCAAGCCCTCGTCGTCGTCCTTGCCGGCGGCGCGGAAGTTGGTGAGCTGCTTGCCGCGCAGGGCATTGACGGTGAGGTCGTTGTCCTTGCTGTGGATGCCGACGATCTGGCCCTCGTAGATCTCCTCGCCCGGCTCGATGAACAGCCGGCCGCGCTCCTGCATCGCCGCCTGCGCGTAGGCCGGCGAGCTGCCGGTGGCGTTGGAGATCAGCACGCCGTTCTGGCGCTGGCCGATGCTGCCTTCCGATTTCGGCCCGTAGTGGTCGAACACGTGGAACAGCAGGCCGGTGCCGGCGGTGAGGGTGCGGAACTCGGTCTGGAAGCCGATCAGGCCGCGCGCCGGGATGATGTAGTCCAGGCGCACGCGGCCCTTGCCGTCCGGCTCCATGTTCTGCAGTAGCGCCTTGCGCTCGCCGAGGCGGCCCATCACGCCGCCCTGGTACTGCTCGTCCATGTCCACCACCAGCGACTCGTACGGCTCGGACAGCACGCCGTCGATCTCCTTGATGATGACCTCGGGGCGCGACACCGCCAGCTCGTAGCCTTCGCGGCGCATGGTCTCGATCAGGATCGACAGGTGCAGCTCGCCGCGGCCGCTGACCTTGAACTTGTCGGCGTCGGCGGTATCTTCCACCCGCAGCGCCACGTTGTGCTGGGTCTCGCGGGTGAGGCGGTCGCGCAACTGGCGGCTGGTCAGGAACTTGCCGCCGCTGCGCTCCTTCACGCCGGCGAACGGCGAGTCGTTGACCTGGAAGGTCATGCTGATGGTGGGCTCGTCCACCGCCAGCACCGGCAGCTGCTCGACTGCCGACGGATCGCACAGGGTGTCGGAGATGCCGATACCCTCGATGCCGCTGAACGCGATGATGTCGCCGGCCTGCGCCTCACCGACCTCCACCCGCTCCAGCCCCATGAAGCCCAGCACCTGCAGCACCTTGGCGTTGCGGCGGCTGCCGTCGGCGGCCACCACCGTCACCGGCTGGTTGGTCTTGACCTTGCCGCGCTGGATGCGGCCGATGCCGATCACGCCGACGTAGTTGTTGTAGTCCAGCGAGGTGACGCGCATCTGGAACGGGCCGTCCGGGTCCACCGGCGGCGCCGGCACGTGCTCGCAGATCGCCTCGAACAGCGCCGTCATGTCGCCCTCGCGCACGCTCTCGTCGAGGCCGGCGTAGCCCTGCAGGCCGCTGGCATAGACCACCGGGAAATCGAGCTGGTCGTCGGTCGCGCCGAGGCGGTCGAACAGGTCGAAGGTCTGGTCCAGCACCCAGCTGGGGCGCGCGCCCGGGCGGTCCACCTTGTTGACCACCACGATCGGCTTGAAGCCCATCGCGAATGCCTTCTGGGTGACGAAGCGGGTCTGCGGCATCGGCCCGTCCATCGCGTCCACCAGGATCAGCACCGAGTCCACCATCGACAGCACGCGCTCGACCTCGCCGCCGAAGTCGGCGTGGCCGGGGGTGTCGACGATGTTGATGCGCCACTGCTCCCCGGTCTTGGGGTTGGTCCAGCGGATCGCGGTGTTCTTGGAGAGGATGGTGATGCCGCGCTCCTTCTCCAGGTCGTTGCTGTCCATCACCCGGTCCGGGACGACCGCGCGCTCGCTCAGGGTGCCGGACTGCTTCAGCAGCTGGTCGACGAGGGTGGTCTTGCCATGGTCGACGTGGGCGACGATGGCGATATTGCGGAGGCGTTCGACGGACATGGAGGGGCTCGTGGAGGCCGCACCGGCGGCCGATCGGCTGGCGGCGCGCGCGGTGGGAGTAGGGAAGCCGGCTATTATATCGGGTTCATGCGCCCGTCCGGGCCCCGGAGATGAACAGAATGAGCCTGATCGCCAATTTCGACACCGACCGCGGCACCATCCGCGTGGAGCTGGCCGCCGCCGAGGCGCCGTTGACCGTCGCCAATTTCGTCAACCTGGCCAAACGTGGCTTCTACGATGGCCTGAATTTCCATCGCGTGATCGCCGATTTCATGATCCAGGGCGGCTGCCCGGAAGGCAGCGGCCGCGGCGGCCCCGGCTACCGTTTCGAGGACGAGACCGGCAATGGCCTGCGCCACGAGCGCGGGGTGCTGTCGATGGCGAACGCCGGTCCCAATACCAATGGCAGCCAGTTCTTCATCACCCACGTGCCCTGCGGCTGGCTGGACGGCAAGCACACCGTGTTCGGCAAGGTGGTCGCGGGCATGGACGTGGTGGATGCCGTAAAGCAGGGCGACCTCATCAAGTCGGTGACGATCGAGGGCGACGCCGAGGCGGCGCTGGCCGCCAAGGCCGACCGTGTGGCCGAGTGGAACAAGATCCTGGCGGCCTGAGCGTGCCGGCAGTGGTGTGCAGACGGGCGGCCGCGGGCCGCCCGTCGCGTTTGCGGGCGCCGCCGGCCCGGCCACGGGCATGCGCGCGGGGCGGCCGGCGCGGGGTGGCGTGCTAGAATTGCGGGGTTTTCCCACACGTCCAACGCCGCGCCAGCGGCCCGTCCCGAGGTTCCCCACGATGCCTCAATTCGCCCGGCGCATGAGCCGCGCCAAGCCCAGCGTCATCATGCAGGTCGCCGAAAAAGCCAAGCGCCTGAAGGCCGAAGGCCGCGACATCATCAGTTTCTCGATCGGCGTCCCCAACTTCCTCCCCGGCGAGCACGTGTATGCCGCTGCGCGCGAGGCACTGGCCAAGGACAGCGGGCAGTACGGCAGCAACCGCGGCAGCGACGCGCTGCTGGATGCGTTCATCGCGCACATGGACACGCTGGGCCTGACCGGCTACACGCGCGCCAACTGCAGCACCGGCATCGGCGCCAAGCACGTCATCTACAACCTGGCCGAGGCGCTGCTGGACGAGGGCGACACCATCGTGTTCCCGACCCCGTACTGGACCAGCTACATGGACATCGCGGAGATCGTGGACGCGAAGGTCCAGCTGCTGGAATGCCCGGCGTCGCAGGACTACAAGGTCACCCCGGCGCAGCTGGAGGCGGCGCTGGCGGGCAAGCCCAAGGTGTTCCTGTTCAACAACCCGTCCAACCCGACCGGCATGGTGTACACCCGCGCCGAGATCACGGCGCTGGCCGACGTGCTGGTGAAGTATCCCGATACCTGGATCATCACCGACGATATCTACAACCGGATGCTGTTCGACGGACTGGAGTACGTGAACTTCATGCAGGTCCGCCCGGAGCTGCGCGAGCGCACGATCTTCATCGACTCGCTGTCCAAGACCTACGGCATGCCCGGCTGGCGGGTGGGCTTCATGGCCGGCCCGGAATCGGTGGCCAAGGCCGTCACCACGCTCAATTCCAACCACATCACCAACCTGCCGGAGATCACCACCGCCGCCGCGATCGCCGCACTGACCGGCCCGCAGGACGTGCCGGTGGCCAAGTGCGCGGAGTTCCAGGCCAAGCGCGACCAGGTGATGGCGGCGCTGGCGGCGATCCCGGGCGTGGTCTGCCCGCGGCCGCAGGGCGCGTTCTACGTGTTCCCGGACATCCGCTGCGCGTTCGGCAAGTCGCACGCCGGGGTGAAGATCGAAAACGACGTCGATTTCTGCAACGCGCTGCTGGATGCCAAGGGCGTGGCCTGCGTGCCGGGCTCCGCGTTCGGCGAGCCCAACGCGCTGCGCATCAGCTACACCTGCCCGACCGCCCAGCTGGCGCCGGGCCTGACCCGCATCCAGGAATTCTTCGCCGAGCTGCAGTGAGCCGGCACCGGTCATCCCCATCCAACGCACCACGGAGCATCCCATGAAAGCCCCCGTTCGAGTCGCCGTCACCGGCGCTGCCGGCCAGATCGGCTACGCCCTGCTGTTCCGCATCGCCTCCGGCGAAATGCTGGGCAAGGACCAGCCGGTCATCCTGCAGCTGCTCGAGCTGCCGATGGAGAAGGCCCAGGCCGCGCTGAAGGGCGTGATGATGGAGCTGGAGGACTGCGCCTTCCCGCTGCTGGCGGGCATGGTGGGCACCTCCGACCCGATGGTCGCGTTCAAGGACGCCGACTATGCGCTGCTGGTCGGCGCGATGCCGCGCGGCCCGGGCATGGAGCGCAAGGATCTGCTGCTGAAGAACGCCGAGATCTTCACCGTGCAGGGCAAGGCCCTGAACGCGGTCGCCAGCCGCAACGTCAAGGTGCTGGTGGTGGGCAACCCGGCCAACACCAATGCCTACATCGCCATGAAGTCCGCGCCCGACCTGCCGGCGAAGAACTTCACCGCGATGCTGCGCCTGGACCACAACCGTGCCCTCAGCCAGCTGGCGGGCAAGGCCGGGGTGGCGGTGGCCGAGATCGAGAACCTGGTGGTGTGGGGCAACCACAGCCCGACCATGTATCCGGACTACCGCTTCGCCACCGCCGGCGGGGTGTCGCTGAAGGACAAGATCAACGACGCCGACTGGAACGCCAACACCTTCATCCCGGTGGTGGGCAAGCGCGGCGCCGCCATCATCGAGGCGCGCGGGCTGTCCTCGGCGGCCTCGGCGGCGAATGCCGCGATCGACCACATGCGCGACTGGGCACTGGGTACCGACGGCAAGTGGGTCACCATGGGCGTGCCCTCGGATGGCAGCTACGGCATTCCGGAGGGGATCATCTATGGCGTGCCGGTGACCTGCGCGGATGGCGAGTACACCCGCGTGCAGGGCCTGCCGATCGACGACTTCAGCCGCGAGCGCATGGACAAGACCCTGGCCGAGCTGGAAGAGGAGCGCGCGGGCGTTGCCCACCTGCTCTGATCCGCGCACCCGCGCGCGGCGAGCACCGGAAAGGCGGCCATTGGCCGCCTTTCCCGCGTCTGGACGTTGCACTTGCAGGCAGGGGGGCGTGGGCGTTAAGTAGTAATCGCATGGGGAATGGGGCGCCCGGATCGGTGTCGACGGCTGCGCGGGGTGGCGCGGCCCTGCTGCGCCTGGCCGCCAACAAGGCCCTGCTGGTGGCGCTGGTCTACCTGCTGCTGGGCATGGTGTGGATCCTGTGGTCGGACCGCGTGGTCGAGGCGCTGTTCGAGGACGCCTTGCAGCTGACCCGGGCGCAGACATGGAAAGGCTGGCTGTACGTGGCGGCCACCGCCGTGCTGCTGTACGCCGTGCTGTACCGGCTGCTGCGCGACGAGGCCACCCATCGCCTGCGCCAGCAGCGCCAGCGCGAGGACCTGGACCTGCTCAACCAGTTCCGCGAGAGCATCATCGACAACGCCAACATCTGGCTCAACGTGCTCGATGCCCAGGCGCGAATCACGGTCTGGAACAAGGCCGCCGAGCAGATCAGCGGCTACCGCCGCGAGGAGGTGATCGGCGGCGATGCGGTCTGGGAGTGGCTGTACCCGGACCCGGACTATCGCGCCGACATCGCGCGCCGGGTGCGCGCGATCCTCGACGAGGGCGCCGAGGTCGAGGGCTTCGAAACCCACATCCGGTGCAAGGATGGCCAGGTCAAGACGATGGCCTGGAACCAGCGCCGGTTCTTCGACGAGCGCGGCCAGGTCGGCTCCATCGCGATCGGCCAGGACATCACCGAGCGCAAGCGGCTGCAGGACGAGCTGGAGCGCATGGCCGTGCACGACCCGCTGACCGGGCTGTACAACCGCCGCGAGTTCGAGCTGCTGGCCGCCCGCCGCTTCGCGGACTGCGTGGAGGCCGGGCATCCCTACAGCCTGCTGTGGGTGGATATCGACGAGTTCAAGGCGGTCAACGACCGCTTCGGCCACCAGGTGGGCGACGAGGTGCTGTGCGGCGT